>DBCF01000301.1:6383-16138 GCA_002292925.1 Roseiflexaceae bacterium UBA965
TCGCTCAAGAGACGACGATCACTTTGGCGCTCGATTTCTTGGGTCGCCAACAAGATGGGCATTTCTTCGGTGGGGAGTTCTTCGGCAGCACCTAGTAAGCGTTCGTATAACAGCCGGGCAATAGCCGCTAGCGTCAAGAGCGAACCAATCCCCAACAATACGACAAAGGTGGGGCTGGCATGAGCTGCGGCATCATAGATGAGTAATTTGCTGGTATACGAGCTAAACGGGGGCATCCCGAGCAGGAGCAACAGTCCCCCAATAAATCCGCTCCCTGCCAGTGGCCAGCGCCACAACAAATCACGCCGGATGGTGACCACCGGGCGCCCATCGGGGCGTTCGAGTAAGGCAATCGACACAAATATAATCAAGACCGCAATCATCTGATTGAACAACTCAAAAATAGCCCCGGCTAACCCAGTGCTACTCGCACTCGCCACCCCAAAAAGCATCAACCCACTATTGGCAACAATCAAATAGCTGGGGGTACGGCGCAAATGGGGTGTTGCCAAGCCAAACAACGCCGCCAAAATCATTGTGACGGCCCCGAGATACATCAGCATCTGCATGCCGTTGGCGTTTTCACTGACAATCACGGGGAAAAACTGAAACGTGGCAATCAAAAACAGCAACCCGGTACTATTGAGGGCCGTGATAATCAATACCGTCACCATAGGAGCGGCGTATTCGGTGACCTCGATTAACCATGATTGAAACGGAAAAATCGCCAAGCGCATCCCAAAGCCAACAATCAGCAACGCCATAATCAAGTGTGCTGGTGACCCTTGACCATTTTGCTCAGTAGGCCAATAAATCGTAAGTAGTACATAGGCCATATACATCGCAAAACCCGACAGTAGTACCAGCACGAGGTAGTGTAAGGCCGTGATGAGTGGCGAGCGTTCGACCAACACGGTGCTGCCGATGGGTAAGTCGACAATCGCCAAAATCGCCAGCAGACCACTACTCACCATCAACAAGCTGGCCACAAAGGGTTCTTGCATGAGCAAGACGGTGGCGTTGGTGATGCCCAAAATAAGCAGACTGACGGGGACGAAGTTTTCGCCATGGGCAATAAAAAAAGTGACGACATAGCTAAACAACGCCACTCCCAAAATCGTCAACATGACGAGGCGCCCCAGCGGGTCAATGGTGAGGGTTAGTCCGAGTAGACGCACCGGTGCATCGACGGGCAATTGCAAGACCAAGGCGATTTGCACGATGACGGCTAACATCCCGCCCGAAATCGACGGCATGATTTGGGCCCGCAACAAAAACAGTCCGGCGGCCATGGCTGCGGGGAAAAAAATGATAAGTAGGTACAGCATTAGCGTTTATACAATTCGTTGAGTTCGAGTGTCTTGAGTCGACCATACATGAGCCCACTCAAATACGACACCGACAGCGAAAGCACAATGGTCGTCAAGCCTAACATGGCCAATGGGAAGACCTGAACGGTACTGGCAATGGCAGTGTACAACAAATCAATACTACTGACACATACCAGTAATCCCAGCCCGAGTTTGAGCAAGTCGTTGGCGGTTACAATCGTGAAAATTCCCGTCAGCGTCAGCCAATACCAGGCAAAATCGACTTCTTCGCTGCCAATCGGGTAGAGTCGGGGCAAAATAAAACTGGCAATTGCGGCCAAAATCAAGGCCCACATCGGTACCACAAAATCGGCGAAGCGCAATGGGGCGACGAGTTGTTTGCGTTGGGCCCGGCGGGCGGCGCGGCGGAGCTCCGCCAAACTGAATTCGTCGAGGGCATCGGCATCATAATCGCGTGAAAACGTCAAGGCTGTTACGGCCAAAATCAACACGGCAGACAGCCCTGCAATGAGTTTGACGAGGACAGTGGTGCTAATCGCCACCCCCAGCAAGGTCAAATCGGGTTTGATGAATTGTGGTTGCGCCAAAAACGCTGCGACAAACAGATAATTGAAAAACAACCCGATGAGCGTTGAACGCCATTGTTGGGCGAGCAAAATCAACCCTGCCGAGAGGGCAATACCAATCAGTGGCCATTGCGTATTAAAAAATTCAGCCATGCGTGCCTCTATATCAACATTAGGACGATGACAATCAAGCCCATTACCAGCCCAGCGACATAATACCGTTCTTCGCCGAGTCGTAACATCCACTGAATGGCGCCGCCAATCCGAATAATCATCTGCCAAGCTCCCCCCAACAACCAGTCAGCACGAACAATCCCCGTGAGCAACGACAAACTTTCGGCAGTGGCTTGGGGGGGCACTGCGACGGTAGTTTGTTCGTTGGGGCCGGCCATTTGGCGTTGGCGTGTGCGGGCTGCCAGTAATGGCAGTACCACGATCAACACTGCGGCGCCTGCGAGTGCGATTTGTTGCTCGAGGGTCGGCAGGGTGGGCGTGGTGATTGCCGCATCAATGGCAAAGCGTTTTTGGAGCGGGACTAACCATAATGTCCAGAAAAAGCGTGGGATAATCCCGCCCACAAAAATAATGATTGCAAGAATAATCGACCCTAACCACGCACCCCAGGGGGGGATGGCAGACACGATAACTTGCTCTGCGGTTAACCCCCGTGGCATCCGGCGCCAAATACTCGCCAACGCAACTGACCATGCCAAGCCTTGGAGTGACCCACAAATCAATAATGTGATGATGACCCATGGTGCTTGGGTGAGTAATACATCGGCAACCCACCAACGGGCAATAAACCCGATTGTCCCTGGGATCCCGATCGATGATGCCACGGCAATCAACAAAATAATCCCTGCGATGCCTATTTTGGCACGTGGGCGTAACTGACTCAAATCGTCGGTGTTACTGCGCACTTCGATATAGGCAATCGCCAAGGCAATCATGACGGTTGAAATAATCGCATTGAGTAGGAGTAGTGGTACACCCAATAACAACGCGCGACCATCGCTAATGGCCACCAATACTATCAGGGCAAATTGGGTGCTGGCATGCCAGCCCAACATGGCCCGGAGCCGGGTGGCACCGATGGCGCCAGTCGCACAGCCGAGGGCACTCAAAATCGCCATCACCACGAGCACAATCGTCCAGGTGCCATTGATTAAGGGTGCTTGGGTGGCCGCCATATCAATAAAGGCTAATACGCCAAGTAAGGGAATCCCGAGGGGGATGAGAAATACGGCCAAAATCGCAGGGGCGCTACTCAAGCTACTCATATAACTGTGGAACGGCAATAACCCCATCGCCAAAAACGCTGCGAGGCTCCAACACAAAATCAAAGTACCGGGGAGCGCCCCTAATGGGATGTATTGGCGCCAAAAGGTGGCTACAAGCAACAAAATCGCACCGGCAATCCCACCAACCACACTAATCAGTGGTGTGTTGCTCCCGGGGAGCGATCCACTTAGCCGCATGAGAATACCGCCCACGAGGGCTGCCATCCCCCATGCAAAAATGCGGAGTGGGGTGTCTTGGGCGGCGACGCCGATGATAATGATACTCACGTGGAGCAACAGCAAGGCAATGAGGCGACCATAGTTGCGTAAATTGTAGGGCAGTGAATGGATTAACCCGATCATCCCTGCGACGCTACAAAACAACACAACCACACTTACGACCCAATTCAACATGTCAAAGCGCAATGTGAGGGTGGTGGTGAAATCATTGATTTGCATCCACGGTACTGCAAGCATTTGTAACGGTAATCCGTAGACGATGCCCGAGATGGTGAGAATGACTGCACTGATAAACAACGTGCCGATGGCCACATACCCAATATGTCGGGTGGGCACAACCCGGTCAAGAAACCACGCTGCGATGGCTGCCAGCAACGGTAATAATAGCGCCACAATTAGCATAGATGACCACTCTCCATTTAGCGTTCGGCGCAGGCAGTACAAGTATCGGTGGATGCAATTATCGGCAACAAATCATCGAGTTGCACATTGAGCAACAATGACCGACTGAGCAAACGATCGAGTTGGCGTTGCATCAGGATTTCGCATTGGGTGATACGCACGCCATCACTACTGACAATATAGGTCAACAATCCCCGTGGTGCTTCGACGCTACCACTCGCAATCCCTGCGCTAAGGAGTGGTATATCTCCTTCGCAAGGGCCAGTTTTGAGGAGACGGTGGGACTGTTCGACCATCTTGGCACTTTCGTGTGATTCAAGTAGCATCACGATTAGCCGCGCATAGACGTCGCCCCCTGCTTGGACGACGCGGTTGACATCAAGGCGATGATAGGCGGCATAGGGCATATCAAAGCGTAAATCACGGGTAATCCCTGACGCCCGGGCAATAATCCCACCAACTTCAAGCTGCGTTGCTGCGTTGTTTGCCAACGTACCTATTTCGATTGTGCGTGCCAAGAGGTTGCGATTATCGATGATGACATCAATCAGGGCATATAACTGTTTTGTGAGTTGGGTAATGCCGGTGTGAATCAACGCCAATGCATGCCCTGGTGGATTGTAGGCTAGCCCCCCAGGCATGATGATATTGGGCGCACTGCGGCTGGTGATTAATTCGAGTAAGAGCGTGTTACTCGATTGTTGGAGCGTCCGGAGCGCTTGGGCATGATGTTCGACGCCAAGCACGCTACAGAGATTTGCGGCTCCTGCCAGATTCATGCCGATGCGCTCAAGCTCGACTACAATCATGCGGATGAGTTGGGCCCGCATCGGTACTGTGGTATTGGTTAATGTCTCAATAGCCTGACAAAACGCCATCATATGCGAATGCCCGCAAGTGCCACAAACCCGCGGCACGAGCGTAAACGCTTGTGATAGGGGAATCCGACTAATTCGATCGGCACAACCACGTTCGTTCATACCGTTGTGATAATCGATGTTGGTGATAGTCTCACCCTCGAGATCCATGATAAACCGCTGTGGACCACGCCAGGCAGGGTGAAATGGACCGAGGGTTAGGGAATAACTCACGCTAATTGACTCCAAACCGAATCAACACTTTTGCTGATTATACCATACAGGAAGGAGGAAGGAGGAAGGAGGAAGGAGGAAGTGAGATGGGGCGAATCATGCCGGCGAATTCATTCGCCGCTATTCGCCCTTATGAATGCGGAACAGGTTTGCGCATGCCTCAAACGCACATACCTCAAACGCACACAAACACCGCCAACCAGGTGGTTGACGGTGTTTGTGTGTCTGAGCATATTTAGCGTCGGAATACCATCAACCGCATTGCAGTCCGTTCTTCGTTTTCGATGATGACATCCATAAATGAGGGAATGCAGACAATCTCGATTTGTTCTGCCGCCAAATAGGTATGGGCGATGGCAATTGCTTTGATTGCTTGGCTAGTTGCTCCAGCGCCAATCGTTTGGATTTCGGCGCTACGATGATCGCGCACAACCCCGGCAATGGCACCAGCGACGGCACTTGGGCGCGAACGGGTTGACACTTTGAGTACTTCTACGGCGTCAGTGCCATTGGGAGACGTAGCTTGCTGTGTCTGTATGGTGTTGGTGGCGAATACATCGTGCGTATACTGTGTATCCATCGTACACACTCCCTCACTGTATGCTTCGTATTCAGCAACCAAAAACGACGAGAGTTGAAAGAAGATGGATGCGTCGTTTTTGGTCAGTTGTCTGGTGGCGAGTCTGGTTAGCGGGCGTATTCGGTAGTGCGGGTCTCACGGATGACAGTGACTTTGATTTGGCCTGGGTATTGCAGGCTTTCCTCGATTTTTTTGGCGATATCACGGGCCAAATGAATGCTTCCCAAGTCGTCAATCGTCTCGGGTACCACCATGATGCGCACTTCCCGACCGGCTTGCACGGCAAAGGCTCGTTGTACGCCCTCAAACGATGTAGCCACACCTTCGAGTGCCTCGAGTCGTTTGATATACAAATCGAGTGTTTCGCGGCGAGCGCCAGGACGGCCACCCGAAATCGCGTCGACAGCTTGCACCAAAAACGCTTCGACGGTAGTGGGTTCTTCGTCGTTGTGGTGGGCGGCAATGGCATGCACGATGGCTGGTGAGCGCCCGAGGCGTTTGGCGATATCGGCACCAATCACGGCGTGTGGCCCCTGTACTTCGTGGTCGACGGCTTTACCGATGTCATGGAGCAAGGCGGCAGTCTTGGCGATGGCAATGTTGGCACCCAGTTCGGCGGCCATGTGGGCGGCCAGCAACGCACATTCGAGTGAGTGCTGGAGCACGTTTTGGCCATAGCTGGTGCGATATTTGAGGCGACCAAGCAATTTGATTAAATCGGGGTGCAAGCCTTGCACGTTGGCTTCGTAGGCGACGCGTTCGCCTTCTTCGCGCATCACCACATCGAGGTCTTGTTGGGTTTTGGCGACCACTTCTTCGATGCGGGTAGGGTGGATGCGGCCGTCTTTGAGTAATTTGCCGAGTGACAACCGGGCGACTTCACGGCGCACGGGGTCGTGACACGACAAGGTGACTGCATCGGGAGTGTCATCGACAATGATATCGACGCCGGTGATTTGCTCAAAGGCGCGGATATTGCGCCCTTCGCGGCCGATGATGCGTCCTTTGATTTCTTCGGAAGGCAACGGCACGGTCGAGACGGTGATTTCGGCCACATAATCAGAAGCACAACGTTGGATGGCCATGCTGATGATTTTGCGGGCGGTTTTGTCGGCTTCGTCGTTGGTGACGCGTTCGATTTCGCGGATGCGCCGGGCCGATTCATCACGGGCTTCGGCTTCGACTTGTTGCAAGATGATTTCGCGGGCCTGCAACTCGGTCAACCCTGAAATCCGCTCGAGTTCGGTGCGCTGTTGGCTACGGAACGTTTCGGCTTCGGTGTTGAGTTGCTCGACTTGGCGTTCGCGTTGTTGGATTTGGCGTTCACGTCGTTCGACGCCTTCGACCTTGCGGTCGAGGACTTCTTCTTTGCGACTGAGGCGTTCTTCTTGTTGGCGAATCGACTGACGCGCTTCACGGATTTGCGTTTCGGCTTCGGTCCGGATGCGCAACGCTTCGTCGGATGCCTGGATTTTGAGTTCTTTGTGTTCGGCGCGGACTGATTCGATCTTGAGTTGCCATTCGGCGTTTAGGCGACTGATTTGGTTTTGTACATTCGTTTTATGTATGAATGCCGCTATCCCGAAGCCAGCGGCGCCCCCAACCAGTAACATAATAACGGAGAGTATATTCTCCACGTGGATCCTCCCTAATTCAAAGCCATAGTCCTACACATAAAAATGTGCAATCATGACGAAAGCGTCTGTGTAGAAAACTATTTGCATTATATTACCCTTTGAGGGTATTTTCTGTCAAGATAACCGCAAAACACAAAAACTGCTCACTTATTACCAAATTCGTCTACAAAATCGTCAGTTATTTGGCAAGTTTTTTGAGTTCAATCAGGGCATGGCTCGCTATATAGCGATTCCACGCAACGATACTGAGTACCCCGAATTGATTGTGGGGCACCGTTTGTGTCAAGGCAATCCCGGTTTGTTGGAGTTGCTGCAAAATCGCACAACTCTGCGCCCGCGTACTCGCCATTAAATCGGCTAATTCAGTAAGCGTCAAAGTCGCAGCAGGTTGGAGCGCGTCATACTCGGCGCTATAGGCCTGTGCATTGACCAGCGAACTGATACGCTGTTGTGCCCAACATTCGATTCCGATGATATGCCGGATGAGGTCGCGATTTGCTGATGTGTCATTGGCTTGGTGGATACCGGTAACTACGGTTGTACCACTCTGCTCAAGTAGACGATGTAGGGTGGCATAATCGACTGATTGCCATGGGCGCTCGAAAAAAAGCCAACCACCGAAGTGCAAAATGCGTTGTGATAGTTTCATCATTGGCCTATACGTCTTCAAAAATAGCCCCAGTTAAAAAAAGAATCCCCACCCACACCGCTCGGGCATGGCGATAAAAAAAGACTCCGAACAAAACCATCACTACTGCAGTCCCGCCAATAATCCAACCTGCAGGAAAGTCAGTGACAATCGCCAATGCGGCCCCTGCAATTGCCATTATGCTCATCAACGCCGTATTGATGGCCATGGCACCGGTGACCTCACCAGCATCACGTTCGAATACGACACCACAAACAGGGCAACGAACATTCATCTGAAAAAGCGTACGAAACATCTGCCCGCGCTGGCAGGCAGGACAACGCAACAGCATTGTGACACACAAAATACGTAACACACGGAACATGTGTCACCTCGTTATCTTTTATATATAAATTACCAAAAATAAAGGGAAAGGGTGGTGGGCGATAATGGACTCGAACCATCGACCTCAACGATGTCAACGTTGCGCTCTAACCAGCTGAGCTAATCGCCCGTGAGCAAAATAGTACCACGTCACGACGGCGTTTGTCAAATATCTGCTGATTTTTGCTGATGAGCGCTCGGTTGATGGCGTGCGATTTCAGGTAATTTCGGCTGCTGTAGTGCCGTGCCACGACGAACGATATAACTTCCAGGTAAACCATACCGGCACGAGGCAAAGTAATCCGGTCACTAGGAACGGTAAACCTTGCGTGTAGAGGATTAACCAGCCGCCCAGCAATGAGCCAATCACCATGCAGATGCTCCAGGTGGCGTGGAGCCAGCCCAGCAAGAGGGGGTGACGGTCGCTGGGGATGAAGTCAGCCACCCACAGGTACATCAGCGACGATAGCGCCCATGCGGCGGCATTGCTGATGATGCCACAGACAAACAATAACGTGATAGAATGCGTCCCCCAAAACAAAATACCCCCACAACCCACCATGACGGCAAAACAAATGATGGTGGGCCACAGCGCCCCCCATTTGTCGGCAGCGCGCCCCGCCAAAAACTGCGTCAACGAGGCGACTACCAACATGGTCGAGGCATAACTCGCGACGAGATAGACGTCTTGGGCGGTTTGATTGAGCAACAAGGGAATCAATACGGTGAGCACACCGTAATTGACGGTGGCCAAGCCGCGCATGCCCATGACAAGCAAGGCGTGGGGGTTGCGGATAAATTGCCAATCAATCTGATTTGGGGCGTTCGTAGGGGATTTGACCGGTGCAGTATGCGGGATGCCAAACAGCACAATGCCGATCCCGATGACGCTCATCACCAGTGCGGCGATGCTCATGGTGTGATAGTCGTAGCGGGTAATCAGCCAACCGATGAGGGGATTACCGACGACACCGCCAACGGTAAAGCAGAGGATGTAAATGCTCGACAGGACGCCGATTTGGGTTTTGCCGCCGATAAAGGTCAAAATGCTGGCACTGCCAATCCCGGCGAGCGCCATGCCCACGCCGCCGATAACCCACCAGCCGGCGATCCACCAGACGCTGGTACTTTGGAAGACCAGACTATTGAGGGCGGCGAGGGCGATGCCCCCCACCCAAACCCATTTGTTGCCGATGCGTTGGGCGATACTCCCCGTCACCATGGCAGTCAGCATGCCGGCAATTTGGGCTGACGATGAAATCTGCGAAATCACCGTGGGCGAATACCCCTGGCCTTGCAGATAAACCAACATAAATGCCCCAATGGGCATATCACGAATGCTCAGCACGAGTTGCGCGATGATGAGGATGAGCGCTTCGGGAGTGCGCCACAGTGGTACGCTGCCACGGACGGGTTGGTCGGTCATCGCCATGCTCCATTGAGTGATTGATGTGTGTGTATCTTAACAGGTGCGAGGCATGCCTCGCATTAGCAGGTACGAGGCATTCCTTGTACCTACCGCTCACCGTATAATTGTCGCATCAGACATATGGAGAAAACGAGGATTTGATGGAAAAACCGCCGCGGCTCCGTGATTTGTTTCGGATATGGGCAGG
>DBCF01000003.1:0-7714 GCA_002292925.1 Roseiflexaceae bacterium UBA965
GTAGGAAGTGATGTAGGAAGTGAAGTAGGAAGTGAAGTAGGAAGTTTTTGACCATCGGCGTCATTCCATGACAAAGGAATCATTGGTGACGAAGCGCCGGATTGGCATACGCAGACAGTGTTTTTCTCATACAATAGCAACAACAGCAAATCAACAAAGGACACCACCATGCGCATCCTCGTCTTGAATGGACCCAATCTCAATATGCTGGGGACCCGAGAGCCCCATATTTATGGCGCCACCACATTGGCCGACATCGAACAAGCCTTGACGTCTCGAGCAGCCCGGGCCAATGCCATCGTCTATTGTGTGCAATCGAATCATGAAGGGGTGTTGATTGACACGATTCAGCAAGAGCATGCCGCCAGCCACGGCATCATCATCAATCCAGGCGCGTTTACGCATTACAGTTATGCCATCCGTGATGCATTGAGTGCGGTAGCCTGCCCGGTAATCGAGGTACATATTTCGAATGTCTACAAACGCGAACCGTTCCGGCATCATTCGGTGATTGCCCCGATTGCCACCGGTCAAATGGCGGGATTGGGGTGGCAGGGGTACCTGATGGCGTTGGAGTGGCTGTTATTGACACAATCACATAATTAAATCGCCGCAGCACATATAATTCAAGCCTGCGTGGTATAATGCGCTACAGCGATTGTAACAATCATGATAGGTGGAGTAACGACAATCATATGACACACGAACAACACAGCAGTACCGGCACGTTTGCCATTGACGAAGTCCGCGAGCTTTTGAAGTTAATCAACGAGAGTGACATCAGCGAGCTTTCGATTGAACGTGGTGATGCCCGTCTGCATATTAAACGTGGTCAACCCCAACAAGTGATGATTCACTCACATATGCCCCAAATGAACACCATGACCCAAATGGCACCGGCAGCAGCTGCCCCCGTCAGCGCCCCCGCAACAGCACCGGTGGCAGAGCCAGTCATCAGCGGGCATCAAATCACGTCACCCATGGTAGGGACGTTTTATGCCACGCCCAACCCCAAGGACCCGCCGTTTGTGAGCGAAGGGGACATGGTCAAGGTTGGCGATCGCTTGTGTATCGTCGAAGCGATGAAAATGATGAACGAAATCGAAAGCGACGTGGCCGGCAAAGTCGTCAAGATTTTGGTCAAAGGTGGCCAACCCGTCGAATATGGTCAGGCCCTGATCATCATCGAACCGAGCGCCTAACATGCGCCAAATTGGCCTCGGTGATTTGGCACACCTCATTGGTACCTTGTTGCGCGACCCGTTGCTGGGCGACTTGTGGGTCGAAGCAGAAGTCAGTGCGTTTAGTGCGTCACCGGCAGGGCATTGGTATATCACCCTCAAAGAGGGCGATATCACCATGCGGGCCAATTGTTGGAAGGGTGTCAATCAACGCCTCAAACGCCCCACGGTCGGCGCGATTGTGCAAGTGCATGGTCGCGTCGATTTTTATGGTGCCCGCGGCGAAGTGCAACTCATCGTCGACGATATCCGCGATGTGGGTGTAGGGTTCGCCCAAGCCGAACTCGAACGCTTGATGACGCAATATGCCGCCATGGCCAAACACCGCCCACTGCCGGCCATACCACAACGGATTGGGGTGGTGACGTCGCGCACCGGCGCCGCCTACCAAGATGTATTGACCACCCTTACCCAACGCTACCCCTGTGTCGAAGTGCTCCTCGCCCATAGTCCTGTCCAGGGCCCTGATGCCCCCACCGGTATTGAAGCGGCGCTCGAAGCCTTATATACCGAACCCCTCGATATCATCTTGGTGGTGCGTGGCGGGGGTTCTATCGAAGATCTGGCCGCATTTAATAACGAAATCGTGGCCCGGGCCATGTTGCGCTCGCCCATCCCGATTATTAGTGGCGTCGGCCACGAAACAGACACCACCTTGGCTGATATGGTGGCCGACGTGCGGGCTGCCACCCCCACTGCCGCCGCCGTCAAAGCGACCCCCAGCCGGGCAGAGTTATTACAACACCTCGGCAATCTGCGCTATACCATCGATTACCACATCGCCAACCGCTGTGCCGAAGCCGATATGCGCCTCGATGACAGTGCAGCCCGCTTGCGGCGCGCCGCCCCCGCCCAACGCATCGCCGGCTATCAACAAAATTTAAATTATGTCAATCAAAAACTAAATCAGGCGATGCAGCAACGATTAACGATGATGCAGGCCCACGTCGATCGCGTCAGTGACCGTTTGACGGCGCTCGATCCCCAGGCGGTGCTGGCCCGGGGCTATGCGATTGTGCGTGACAGTGCGGGCAATATCATCAGGAGCACGCAGGCTAGCCACCCCCAACAAACCATCCACATCCAACTCGCCGATGGCCAAATCGACGCCACGGTAACATCCACACAGTAAGGAAGCGACCATGAGCGAACAACCATCACTCGAAGCGATGCTCCGCGAAATCGAAGCGATTGCCGCCCAACTCGAACAAAACACCTTGGCGCTGGATGAATCACTGGCGTTGTATCAACGGGGGGCTTTGCTCGTCGAGCAAAGCCGGAGCATCCTGGCCCAAGCATCCCTACGCATCAAAGAAATCCAAGGGCAATAAACGTAGGAAGCGTGAAGCAGGAAGCAGGAAGTAAGGGCGAATCATGCCGGCGAATTCATTCGCCGCTATTCGCCCTTGAGGCGGATGCCGGATGGCGCTCATGCCGGATGGCGCTCATGCGACGCAACAAGCTCTGTCTGTACGCCCCCTCGTCTCCCAACGTCATTGTATGGCGCCGTAGGCGACGTGCAATCTCCTACCGGTAGCGCAACAGTACAATCCACGTATGACAAGCCGAGGAGATTCCACGCTACGGTTGCCCATGCAACCGGCATAGAATGACGAAGTAGCTGTGAGGTGCCTATGCAATTGGGGCAATCGCTGACGCTCCGGATTGCGCTGACGCGCAATTATTGGTTTGTGGTGATGATCGGGCTCGCCACCAGTGAAGCGATATTGCTGGTACTCAAACCCCGATTCACCCAACAAATCATCGATGCCATCATCCAACAACGCGCCATGCAGTGGGCATTGGGTGGGTTTGCGGTGGTGGCGATTTTGGCGCCACTCTGTGCGTGGGCCAGCAAAATCGTCGCCAGCCAAAGTGGCTGGCAAGCCAGCAACGCGATTCGCCACGCCGTCGGGCAGGCGATTTTTCAACAGCCCCTCGAGTTTTTTCGCACGCATGGCGTAGGCGAACTCAGCGAGCGCATCGACGCTGATAGTGGCAAATTACAAGGGGTATTTGGCAGTGCCACGGCCCAATTCGTCAGTGCCGTCGTGCTGATTGTCAGTGTGGGCTATCAGACTTGGCAGATCGATATCAGTGTGTTTGGCGCCTTGATGGGGTATCTAGTGATGGGGGCGCTGTTGATTACCTGGACCCAGCGCGACAACCATACCGCCTGGGAAGCAGAGCGGGTGGCCGATGCGGCGTTGTACGATACCGTCGAAGAAAACTTCGCCAGTATCAGTGATATCAAAGCCGTGGGCGCCGAGTCGTTTTTGAGCAATCGCCTCACCCCACGCCTCACCACATTGTTACATAGCACACGCACCGCCCGCATGCAAAGCCAAACAGCTGCCATCGGCTCGACGCTGGTCAATGCCGTCGGCTGGCTCATCGCCATCGGGATTGGGGTATGGCGCTACCAACACCAGCTGGGCACCATCGGCGATGCCGTGGCGTTGCTGGGCTACGTTACCTTGATGAGCCAACCTATCGAGCACATCCGGGGCATCGTCCAAGAATTCCAACAAGCCCGCGGCGTACTGCAGCGCCTCGACCAACTCTCAGCCACCCGCCAACCACCCCACGGCACCACACCCCTCGCCGGCGGGCCGATTGCCGTCAGCCTCACCGCTGTGTCATATCGCTACCCCACCAGCCCTGATTGGGTGATTCGCAACCTCAATGTGCACATCCCCGCTGGCAGTCACGTGGCCGTGATTGGGCGTACTGGCAGTGGCAAAACCACGTTGGGGCGGCTGGTGAGTCGTATCGAATCAGCGCAACACGGCGCAGTGACGCTCAACGGCGTGGCGATTGATCAAATCAGCACCGCTTCGTTACGCCAGCAGGTGGCGGTGGTCAGCCAAGAAGTCGATTTGTTTCATGCCACCCTGCGCGACAACGTGACCTGTTTTGATCCCGACTATAACGACCAACACATCATTGCGGCCTTGAATGACGCAGGATTAGCCGAATGGTACGCCACCTTGCCGGAGCAACTCGACACCCTGCTGGGCGCTGGCGAACGGGAATTATCGCCGGGTGAGCAGCAATTACTGGCCATCGCGCGGGTGCTGTTGCGCCAACCAGGGCTGGTCATCCTCGACGAAGCCAGTGCCCATATCGACCCGGTCAGTGAGCAACGTCTCAGTGCGGCGTTGGCCGTACTCGCCCAGCAGCGCACCGTCATCACCATTGCCCACCGCTTGAGTACGGTGCGGGCGGCCGACATGGTGGTGGTGCTGGCGGAAGGGCAGATTCTCGAAATGGGCGCACCCACCATCCTCGCCCAACAACCAGACAGCCACTACGCCAGACTCCTCGCCACCAACCTGCAGGAGGTGTTATGAGCATTCCCACGCCCCGTTTCACCGCCAGTATGATTGGCATGTCCCCCGGCGCGTATGGGGTTTATACGGCTGGACGGCTACTCAATATCCTGTTCCCCATTACGGTTTTTTTGATTGAACAACGCCTATTTAACGCCCTGGCCCTCACCACCCACAATTGGGTGCTCTGGGGCCTGTTGGCCAGCTATGTAGGGGTGATTTGTTTGCGCATGGGGGCATTGCTGATGGAGGCGTGGGGGGATGTGACCTTTCGCTATCGCGTCAACGGCGTGCTGCAACACAACACCCTGCATCATGCGCTCTATGAGCGGGCTGGTGCCGAGCCGTTACCGGTATCGGCGCTGGAAGCGATTAATCGCTTGCGTGACGATGTCGACGAAGTCGCCGACTTCCCGCTGTGGCTGCCCGAAGTGGTAGGCACCACGCTAGCCGCCGGTATCGCCTTTGCCGCCATGGCCGCCATCGATAGCCGGCTCACGTTGCTGTGTGCGGTTCCCTTGCTGTTGCTGGGGGTGGTGGCGTATCTGATTTGGCCTTATTATCTGCGCTATCGCTATGCCGCCGGTGCTCTCGAAGATCAATACACCAGCCTGCTGGGGAGTATTATTGCCGGGGCGCAGACCTTAATTTTGCGCAATAGTGCCCCAGCCGCCATACAACGCCTAGCCGCCATCACCCGCCAACGCCAACACGTCGGCGTGCGGGGCGTGATGCTCCAACAAGCCCAAGAAGCCTTGGTGGGGCTAGGTGTGGCAGGTTGTAGCGTGGCTGTTTATTGGTATGGAGGGGCGGCAGTGATGCAAGGCACGATTGGCATAGGGGATTTGTTGTTGCTCATCAGTGGACTCAGTGTCATCGTCTGGCTACCCAACGTGATTGCGACATTTTTGGGCGATTATGCCCAACAAACCGTCTCAATTGGGCGCTTGGCAGCCTTTATGCCCGAGGCACCGCTCAACCTCATCCGCTCATGGCGCTGGTGGCAACAATCACCACAGACATCACCCGTCGCGATGCAGTTACCGCCACTCCACCAGCTGCGCCTCGAGCAAGTGGGCTATCGTTATGGCGATAGCGCGGGCATCGCTGGCGTGTCGCTGACGATTCACCGAGGCACCCTGACCGTCATCACCGGGCGCGTCGGCAGTGGCAAAAGTACCCTGCTCAACCTCGTGAGCGGGTTGTTGGCGCCCCAAGCGGGCCAGGTGTTTTGGAATGAGCAACCACTCACGAAACTCGGCGCCCCTGACATTGTCGCCACCACCCAGATTCCTTTTTTGGTGAGTGATACGCTCCAAGACAATATTTTGCTGGGCGCCGACCCGCAACACCTCGCCGCCGTAATCCGCGATTGTGCCCTCGACATCGACATTACCCAGCTCCCCGACGGGCGCGCTACCGTGGTGGGGCCACGGGGAGTGCGCTTGTCGGGTGGGCAACGTCAGCGGGTGGCGTTGGCGCGGGCGTTGCTCCGCAACGCCCAAATCTTGGTGCTGGACGATATCAGTAGTGCCGTCGATGTCACCACCGAAGCCCAGCTGTGGCATGCGATCCGGCGCTCCGGCAGTGGCACGATTGTGGCGGCCTCGCATCGCCCAGCGTTGCTCCAACAAGCCGACCAAATCGTATTGGTCGATGCCGGACAGGTAGTCGCCATTGGGACATTGGCGCACGTACGTGCCAGCCAACCCCTGATGCAAGCGATTTGGCACGAGGCGACCCAACACGACTAACCGCCGACGCCCATAAAGGTCAATAACCCGGTCAAGGTCAGCACACTCAACACGGTGGTGACCACCACCACGCCTGCCACAAATTTGGGGCGGGCATCAAATTCGAGTGAGTAGAGCACCATATTGACCGCCGTAGGCATACTGGCCTGCAGGACCACTACTTTGGTGGCTAAGGGGTCGAGTTGCAACCAGCGTGCCGCCCCATAGGCAATCAGCGGCGATACCAGCAAGCGAATCACCACCGCAATCGAGGTCAAACGATAATCTTCGATCACGGTTTCTTGGGCCAGTTGCATCCCTAGCAACATCAACAACAGCGGCAAAGTGGCTTGTGACACCAGGTCGATACCGTGCAACACCGACCCTAGCGCATTGGGCGTATCAAATTGCACACCCCAAGCGCGGAGCAACAAGCCGGTCGCCACGGCATAAATCGGGGGCATGCGCAATACTTGGCGCACACCCGCCTTCCAGTCACTTTTGCCGGCTTGGGCGATGGCGATGGTCAGCGTTTGGGCCATGATGGCTTGGGCAATAAAAAACAACAGAGCCCGTTCGAAGCCAGCTTGCCCAAAGGCAAATTGCGCCGTTGGCAAGCCATAATTGCCCGAATTCATAAACATGGTTACGAGCAACAATCCGGCGCCGGTGCTGCCCGACAATTTGAGCCAGCGGGCGATGAGATAGGCCACCAGCCCCGACCCCAAACAGGCCGCCACCGACGTCAACGAAATCCGCAGGACTTCGGTGCCGGGAATCTGGATTTTGACAATCGTAATAAAAATCAAGGCCGGACTCAAGGCATACATGCTGATACGATTCAACGAACGCGTATCAATCGGCAGAAAGCGCTTGAGCAAATACCCGATACCCACCACCACCACAATCGGCAACAATACCTCAATAAAGGCCTTGATGAGCATCGATTCGCCTATTCTTGCTGGCCTGTAAAAACAATCGCTTACTTGGTAACCGCCCCAAAAATCATTTCGTCTACCAACCGCTCAACCGGCGCATGATCGTCGTACAACACCACATCGCCTCGTTGATTACTCAGGAATGGGAAGCCTTGTACCAGTGCCATCGTCGTGCGCAATGCCGGCTGATCGATTTGCTGATAATTGGCCGCAAAATTAGCCGCCCCATCATCAATTTGTTGCATCGAACCAACCAGCATCCAATTGCCGAATTGCGCTGTTTCGAGCACAAATACATTGGGGAACACCTCGAGCATCGTCGTCGCCAATGTCTGGGCCAAACGAATATCACCATCGGCACCCAGTCCGGCATTCAACACCACCACCCCGTTGGGGGCCAGATGGTCACGCACCATGCGAAAAAACTCGACGGTCGTCAGGTGAAACGGAATATACGGTTGGTGATAGGC
>DBCF01000003.1:7798-14991 GCA_002292925.1 Roseiflexaceae bacterium UBA965
TGGTAATTGGGATTGCCCCCAGCCACCACGCTATCCCGCATGCCAAACGACGTACGGGCCACATCGACGATTTGCTGATCGATTTCGACGGCATCGACCACTGCATCAGGCCCATATATCGCCAAAAACTGTTCGGCCGCCGTGCCCGCTCCCGCCCCTAGTAGCGCCATGCGGCGCACTTGGGTGGGTTGGCGGTCAGGCAACACATAGGGCGCCACCACAAAATAATCCCACGGTCCGCCACCCGTCAACAAATCGCGGGTATCACCGCTCTGGGCGTAGCGCTGGTTATACACCGAATGCACTGCCAAGCCTTCGTTGAGCAACAGCAAGGTTTGCGGGCCTGCCGTGGCGTCGACTCGCTCAGCAACTTGAATCATATTGTTGGCCGATTCAATAGTCGCAATTACCTGACAATTGCTACACCCTGCCGCCAAACTGGGAGGGCCAGCAATCAGGCGCCACACCAACAAACCGGCCACCAGTAGCAATCCCAACAACCGCCGCCAGCGGCGTGTCAACCAGGCCGCGAGAATAATCAAGCCGGCGGCAATGATGAGCAACGCCTGGGTCGAACCAAATTGCGGGATGAGCCACAGACTAGCCAAAAACGTCCCCGCCAGCGACCCTATCGTTGCCAGCGCCGATAAGCGCCCTAGCAGCCCACCCACCACCGCCGGGTCAGTTTGGCGCAACGCCAAACGGGCCGCCAGTGGTGACACAGACGCCAGCAAAATCACCGGCGCCGCAAACAAAATCAAGGCCGCCCCCAGCGCCCCGACAAATCCCCCCACGGCCAGTTGTTGCAAGGCCACCCGCGCAAACGAAATCACCGGCGGCGCAATCGGTGCAATCAGCGCCGTAGACAACCCGGCATACCAAATCACGCGCGCCAGCAGATCGGCATCATCGGCGCCGCCAGCATCAGCCCAGCGCCCACCCAAATGATACCCTATCGCCAAATACAACAACGTCATACCAATCACCGCCGCCCAAATCGGCTGTGACGTGCCAAAGGCCGGCGCCAACAAGCGCGGCGCCACCATTTCGACTGCCAACGTGCCGACACCTGCCAATGCCACCGCGATTTGGACGCGGCTTAACGGTAATTCGGCCATGATTACCGCCCTACAGCCGAGACAATCAGTCCTTCGAGGGCTTGCAACAACAACATGGCCACGATAGGCGTAAAGTCAAGCCCACCAAAGCTCGGCAATACACTCCGCAATGGTCCCAAAATCGGCTCGGTGATTTCGTGCAAAATCACGGTGACGCGCATCGTACCAGACTGATCAAACCACGACATAATTACCCGCCCAATGATGGCAAACGACAATACTTGCAAGAACAACAACACAAAATTAATCACATATCCACCCATGACTTCCTCCATATTAATAATGATAAAAAAACTACTCTGCGAGGCGAATACGCACGGCGGCAGCATGGGCATGCAGTCCTTCGGCATCTGCCAGCAACGCTGCCGCTGGCCCGATCCGGCGCAGCGCATGCTGATTGAGTCCAATCACCGAAATGATTTTGCGGAAATCGTCGACGTTGACGGGTGCCGCATAGCGTGCCGTGCCTCCCGTCGGCATGATATGCGACGGGCCGGCGATATAATCGCCCAACACTTCAAACGATTGCTCGCCGATGAATACGCCGCCGGCATTGCGTACCCAACCCAGATAATCCCAGGCGTGGTCGATGAGCAAACACAAATGCTCGGGGGCATAGGCATTGGCCACCGCAAACGCCGTGGTCAAATCGGGGACCACCACAATCCCACTGCGCAACATCAACGTCTCGGCTGCGCCGCTATTGTCGGGCAACGCCGCCAATTGGCGGGCGAGCTCAGCTTTGACAGCCTGCGCCATGCTCAGCTCTGTAGTCACCAAAATCGCCGCGGCTTGGACGTGCTCGGCTTGGGCCAGCAAATCAGCCGCCACATAGGCTGGATTGGAGTTGGCATCGGCAATCACCAAGGTTTCGGTGGGGCCTGGCAAGCTTTCGATACCGACGGCGCCATACACCATGCGTTTGGCCAGCACCACAAACAAATTCCCCGGGCCGGCGATTTTGTCGACGCGAGCGACTTGCTCGGTGCCAAAGGCCATGGCGGCGATGGCTTGGGCGCCACCGATGCGCAACACCTGGTCGACGCCGGCCACATGCGCCGCCGCCAGCACAATGTCGGCGATTTCGCCACTGGCCCGTTGCACCGGCGAGCAGACCACGATTTGGGACACACCCGCCACCCGAGCCGGGATGGCCGCCATCAACAACGTTGAGGGCAAGGGGGCACTGCCACCCGGCACATAAATCCCCACTCGCTCCATCGGCACCACCAGCTGCCCCATGGTGCCTTCGCTGGTGACATCCATCCACGATTGATGATGCTGTTTACTATGAAAATTACGAATCTGGTCGGCTGCCAATTGCAACGCCTGTTGCAATTCCGGCGGTTGGGCCTGCCAGGCCGCCAAAATCCGTTCGGGCGGCACCAACCACTGCGCTGGCACGTGCCCATCGAGGCGCAAGCTCCATTCGGCCACCGCAATGTCACCACGCTGGCGCACATCGTTGACAATCCGCTCCACGACTTGGGCCGGCGTCAAGCGCTCACCCACCCGCGCCGCAATATTGTCGAGCAGCGCCTCGGTGACTTCGACTTCGTCGAACGGCACCCGTTTGAGCACACTGGCTTGAGCGGCAGCCAGGTCGGTATATATGGGAATCGGCATCAAATCCTCCTTGGGGTAGGGGTACGATTAGGCTAGTTCTTGGACAATCCGCGCAAATGTTTCGCTCTGGGCCGTAAAGTAATAATGTGCCGGCATCACCGCAATCGCATCACCACCGAGGGCCCGCAAATGCCGGACTGTGGCCAACACCTGCTCTTGGGGGATGACCATCGTCACCATATAAATCCCATCCACACCGTTTTCGCGGGGCCACACCGGCGCAATGGTCGGGCCTTGGGCGCCAGCAAACTCGGGGCGAGCCACGATGCGTTGCCCTACATCGGCCACCGATGTGCCCGCAATATTGGCGGTAATCTGCACTACGGCGCGCGCACGCCGGCGTGCTTCGACCATTTCGAGGATGGTCTCGATAGTGGCCATCGCTTCGGGTGATTGGCGCAACACCCGCCGTGAGGCGATGATGCAGGCCTGTGATTTGAGGATGGGGCCACCGACGATTTTGAGTTGGTTGTCACGCAAAGTGGTGCCAGTTTCGGTGATATCCGCGATGATATCGGCATAACCGAGGCCGGGGGCAGCTTCGGTGGCGCCTTGGGAATCAATAATCCGGAATGAGTTGATGCCATGGCTTTGACAAAAACGCCGTATCAAGGCAGCGTATTTAGTCGCAATCCGCAATGTCCGCCCCGAGGCATGTAATTCGGCGGCCAAATCAGCCAAATCACGCCACGAGCGTACATCAATCCAGGCTTCGGGGACGGCCACCACCAATTCACAGCGGCCATAGCCCAAATCATCGTGGATGACCAACAAATCTTCGCGGTCGCCCCGTAACTCTTCGACCAAATCGAGGCCGCTGACGCCGATTTCAATTTCGCCGTCGGCTACTTTTTCAACAATATCTGCCGGGCGGTGCAACAACACCTCAACCCCAGGCAAAGCCGCAATCGCCGCTGTATAGCGGCGCGGATTAGGGCGGACGATGCGCAAGCCACAACTGTCAAAAAAACTCATCGTCCCGTCGTACAAGCTCCCTTTGGAGGGAATAGCAAACCGCAGTGGCATGATGTTATTCCCCTTCGACGCCAGTGCGTTGGCGCCACCAATCAGTCAAGGCTTGTTCCCACGACGTTTTGAAAAAACTATCGGCATAGCCGGCATAACCAGAAATCCGGCCGTGATACCAGGCATGTAAGGCCGCCATACCGCCTGGTTGTTGCATCTGGGCCACCCATGCCACAATCCCCGTCACGGCGCCATCGAGCACTTGTTGGCCGTCGTGGGCGGTGGCGAGCCGGGGGTCTTCGCCCAGCACCGCCCACTCACGGGGGTGGAGCGGGGCGTCGCCGAGCTGGTCGAGGCGCACCAATTCGGGGCGCAACGCCAGAGTCTGGGCTGTTTCCCAACGCCCAGCATGATCGAGGTAGTCTTCGTTGACTACTGCCGCAGGCGGCAAGGTCAACACCTGCAGGCCACTTTTTTCATACATGGCCAGGGCTATTTTCATCAACTCAATTTCGTGACCTTGGGCATAATGGCCACTCACGAGAACAACGGTGTGGAATCCAGCCCCCGCTAGACTGTCAAGCATATCATTGACCATGGCCACAAAGGTGGCGGTTTTGACGGCTAGCGAAAAGCGATGGGGCAGAGTCGTCATCGGCCACCACGTCATCGGCAACAACACGCCACCGGTGCGCTGCACCACCTGCTCGGCCACATATTGGGCGGCAATTCCATCCATCCCTAGTGGCAAATGCGAGCCATGCCATTCGAGGGCGCCCCACGGCAAAATGGCAATCGGGGTGGCGGTCATAATCTGGGCCAGGGTATCGGGGTGCAGGTCGGTGTAATGGCCCCATTTGAGTTGTGTCATTGGTTTATTCCTCACGTGATTGCATGCGCAAGCGCAACAAGGCATACAACGCTTGATTAATCGGGGTCGGCACACCCAGTTCGCGCCCTTTGGCCACAATCGCGCCACTCAAGGCATCGGCCTCAATGGGGCGGCCTTGGGCGAAGTCCCGTGCCATCGACGAACGGGCCGTCGCCGGCATGGTACGGGCAATGGTCAGCGCTTGGGCGACGGGGTCTTCGGCAAAGGTGATGCCATCGGCTTCCGCCACCAATTGCGTTTCGCGCAGGGCTGCAGTCAATAGCTCCACCGCTTCGGGGTCGGCGAGGAGCGGTCCCATCGCCGCACCACTCACCGTATTGACGGCACTCATGGCAGCCACAAATATCGCCTTGCTCCAGACCGCCGTGCGCCCGTCGGCCACCACCGTGGTCTGAATACCAGCGTCGTTACAGGCTTGGGCCAGCGCCAATGCCAACGGCGAGGCAGTGAGCGGCGCCAGCGGACCATAGGTAAGGCGCGCTGGCTCGATGCCACTGCGGATTACCCCGGGGGCTTCGATACTCAGCTCGCAATAAATCAACCCCGCCAAGGTGCGTTCGGCACCGTATTGGGCTGCCACTTGGGCATAGGCTTGGATGCCGTTTTGCAGGGTCAAAAACTGCGTCCGCGGCCCGACAAGTGGAGCGGCTTGGGTCAACACCGCGGCCAAGTCATAGTTTTTGGCGGCCACAATCACCACATCGGCCACCCCTACCACCGCCGGGTCTTCACCAATCCAAGTGGGGCGCGCCTGCCACGAATCTGTGCCGGTCTGTACCGTCACGCCGTTGGTTTGCATGGCGTGGGCATGCGCGCCACGGGCGATCAAAGCCACCGGATGGCCCGCCCGACTCAAGCGTGCGCCCAGATAGGCACCCACCCCACCAGCACCAAGAATTGCAAATTTCATAACACCACCGACAAACGTTGATAGGCTTCAAGCATCGTCATGCGGATAATCTCGCCTTGCTCGCGCCATTGCACCATGCCGGCGGCTGCGTCGTCGTGACTCACCACAATCGGCACGAGGTTACGTTTTTGGGCATCACGTAGCTGTTGGAACAAGCTCCGCTCGCGCATTTCGCACACTGCCACCACCCCCAACGCCCGCATGCCGTGGGCAATATGCAAGGCATAGGTATAGGCGTCGGCCTCTTGGGGGATGACCATCACCCCTTGGGATTTGGGCGGTTGCAGGTCAGGGGCCGCCAACACCACCCGCTCGAGGCCATAGGCAAAGCCCACGGCGGGGGTCGATTGCTTGCCCCCCAAAGCCGTCACCAGCTCGTCGTAGCGCCCACCGCCACACAGTTGCAGGCCACTGGGGTTGTCGATTTCGAACATCATGCCGGTGTAGTAGTGCAACCCTCGTCCCAACCCAAAGTCGAGGGTGACGCGGTCGCTATCGACCCCATGCAACGGCAGTAATTTAATCAAATCTTGCAACTGCGCCACGCCGGGATCGGGCAAATCATAGCGGGTAATCAGCTCAATCAAGGCATTGATGGCGATGTGGGGAGTAGCGCGGATGGCGCTGAGTTCTGCCAAAAAAGTAATCGCCCGCTCAACCGTAGCATGTTGGTCGCTGGTACGCATGGTGCGCACCAAGCGCCGCACGATTTCTTCGGGGGGGCGGGTACCAAACTGTAGGTTGACGCCAATCGAGCGCAAGGTATGGAGCAAGAGTTCTTCGGCTTGGGCATCGTCGAGCCCCGCCAAAATCGCCGTGTCGAAGCCTTGGCTTTCGCCGTCCATTTCGCGGAGCAAGGCATCACGCACGGCATCGACGCCCCGCGTGCGCATGCGCTCGAGGCTCCAGGTCAGCACGCTACGGGTGCGTTCGCTCAGCCCCAACGAGCCCAGCAGACTGCGAATGATGCCGATATGGCCGAGATTGACGTGGTAATCATCGATGCCTACTTGCGCCAACCCGGCGCAGGCCAAACCAAGTACTTCGGCGTCGCCACGGGGTGAGGGCGCGCCAATCATTTCGACCCCCAGTTGGGTGAATTGGCGCCAGGTACCGCGCTGTGGGCGCTCGTAGCGAAAGACGGGACCGGTATAGCAGAGCCGCAACGGCAAGGGGTGATCGGCGAATTTATTGGCGATAAAGGTGCGCAACACCGAAGCCGTCCATTCGGGACGCAGAGCCAAATCACGGCCATTGAAGGGGAATTCATAGATTTTGCCGACGAGTTCTTCGCCTAATTTGCGCATATACAAATCGCGATGCTCGAGGATGGGCAAATCGATGGCCTGATAGCCATGCAGGGCGAGTAATTGCCCGATTTGGTGGGCAATGTGTTGTTGGCGCGCCCAATCTTCGGGCAAGATGTCACGCATCCCACGAACTGCATCGACGATTTGGTCCACGAGGTTACCTCTTTTGCAAAAAACTCCTATGGCTATTTTAACACGCCCCACCGGCGGTAGATTGTCTTACGCAGGGGATCTTCTTTGTCTCACACAGGGCACGCAGAGGACGCAGAGGCAACCCAACGTCATTCCATGACCATGGTCGTGGAATCTCCACGGCTTGCCAAACGAGATATGCCGGTCTATGCGAGATACCCAGTGTCTCACGCGGAGGC
>DBCF01000280.1:0-4665 GCA_002292925.1 Roseiflexaceae bacterium UBA965
GGCCTTGGCCAAAAATTCTGCGGGAATCTCGACCCATTCTTCTTTGCGACCCAAATCGTCGGTGTACAAACATGCCTTGAACTCAATCAAGTCAATGATGCCACGGAAGCGATCTTCGGCGCCAATCGGCATTTGAATGCAGACGGGCTTGGCGCCCAAACGGTCGACAATCATATCGACGGTACGCTCAAAATTCGCGCCCGTGCGATCCATTTTGTTGACAAAACAGATGCGCGGTACACGATATTTGTCAGCTTGGCGCCACACCGTTTCGGATTGTGGCTCCACACCGGCAACAGCATCAAATACCACCACGCCACCGTCAAGCACACGCAATGAACGCTCTACCTCAGCGGTGAAGTCCACGTGGCCAGGGGTGTCGATGATGTTAATGCGGTAGTTCACGCCGTTGACATCCCATGCAGCGGTGGTGGCAGCAGCGGTAATCGTGATACCACGTTCGCGCTCTTGCTCCATCCAGTCCATGGTAGCAGTACCTTCGTGTACTTCACCGATTTTGTAGGTACGACCGGTATAATAAAGGATACGTTCCGTAGTCGTCGTCTTACCCGCATCAATGTGCGCAATAATACCGATGTTTCGGTAGCGTTCTAACGGTGTTTCGCGCGGCATAGCCCTTACCTACTCCTTCGTCGCTCATGCGACAATGTTCGTTTACGAACTAGAATCGACCGTAGTGCGAGAAGGCGCGGTTGGCTTCAGCCATCCGTTGCACATCTTCGCGCCGTTTGATGGTCGTACCGGTATTGTTGAATGCATCCACTAATTCCAACGCCAAACGCTCGATCATTGGCTTGCCGCCACGACCACGAGCCGACATCAACAACCAACGGATTGCCAATGACAAACGGCGTTCTGCTTTGACTTCTACTGGAACCTGATACGTTGCTCCACCTACACGGCGGGGCTTGACTTCAATGACTGGTCCGGCGTTGCGCAAGGCACCATCCATGACTTCCATTGGAGTCTTCTTCAATCGCTCAGCGGCCATCTCGAGCGCACCGTAGACAATCGTCTCGGCCATGCTCTTCTTCCCACGCATCATCGTCTTGTTTACCAGTTGCGTCACAATCACGCTGCCGTAACGCGCATCCGGTAACATTTCACGCTTGATAGTCTTGCCACGTCGGGGCATATCGACCTCTCAACCTAAAACTACTCACTCGTACGAGTGCTACTTCTTCTTGGCTGGCGCGGCAACATTCTTCTTCGTGCCGTACTTCGAACGTCCTTGCTTACGATTTGCCACACCTTGGGCATCCAATGTGCCGCGCACAATGTGATACCGCACGCCCGGCAAATCCTTCACACGTCCGCCACGAATCAACACCACCGAGTGCTCTTGTAGATTGTGACCTTCACCCGGAATGTATGCAGTTACTTCCATACCGTTGGACAACCGCACCCGCGCAATCTTGCGCAACGCTGAATTTGGCTTCTTGGGCGTCATTGTACGTACCTGAGTACATACCCCTCGCTTGAACGGCGAACCGCTCCCCCGCGTCAATTTCCCCTTCAACACATTGTAGTTGAAGCGAAGTGCCGGCGCCTTTACCTTGCGCTCGACCGGTTTGCGCGGCTTTCGAACTAGCTGATTGATCGTCGGCATGCTCTCTGCTTTCTCCTCAGTCCCAACAGCACACAAAAAAATATGTTACCCTCGGATCTGGTCGCAACTAATGCTGCGCCTTAGAGAGGGCACGTTGGCTTCCATCACGCTGATGCCAATCTAATATGCTGGCGAGTTAGAATAATACCATATGGAAGTTGTAGTGTCAAATCAGACTCTTCCCATCCCAATGCCCTAAATCCCCTTTTTTGCCCTAAATCCCCTTTTTCGTAGATTACAATACGATTACAATCAATTTATTATGTCAAACGAATGACACTATTTGGGCACTATTTTGCCCAAAAGCACATGACGACCGCCAATCGGTGTCAGCTCGTGGGACAAATCGGGGCAACCGAATATGCTATGATTGGGTGAATCACTGGTTCACTCACTCATAAAGGAGTCGTCATGAGCAGCGTTGCCCAGACCCGCACCGCCCAATACCAGGTCAGTGTTGACGAATATGTGCGCTTCCGCGAACAAGGCTACCTTGTCGTCAAAGGGTTAGTATCACCGGCCGAAATCGCTGAATTGGTCCAACATACCGAGAACCTGCGCCAAGGCACAGAAATCATCGAAGGCGTCCCGCTTCCCCCCGCCCACCTCACTCCCGAACAGCGGGTGCAGTATTGGTTGCGGGTGCATATGCTCCACCGGGTATCCGAGATTCACGAGCGCTATTTGCTCCACCCCCGCATCCTCGATGTGCTCGAGGTGTTGATTGGGCCAGATGTACTTGCCTTGCAAACGATGCTCTTTTTTAAGCAACCCGGCCAACCGGGCCAAGGCTACCACCAAGACAGCTACTACATTCCAACATTCCCCGATACCTTGATTGGAGCCTGGCTGGCGATTGACCGCGCCGATGAAGAAAACGGCTGTTTATGGATGACAGTCGGGTCGCAAAACGAACCGGTCTACCCCGATAGCGACGGCCAATCCCCCAATGGCGACCAGCTCATCGCCGACATGCAACCAATCTATGGCGCCAGTAACACCGACGTACACAAAAACGGCCTGACCAAAATCGCCGCCAAATACCCCGGTCGCGAAGTTAAAATCGAAGCCGACCCCGGCGATGTGGTCTTTTTTGGGGGGCATGTGTTGCACCGCTCACACACCAACAATAGCCGTGATCGCTTACGGCGCTCGTTTGTGGCACACTACTGCAATGCGCGCTCGGCAGTGCCATGGAATCATGGAGCGCCGTGGGATGGTGACTTGGCCAACTACTTGCATATTTTGGCTCGTGGTAACACCCACATGCCCTATGCCCAACCCAAGTTTGGCACCCCGTGTGCGGCTAACACGCCCCAACCCAGCCGCGATCACCGCTTCCGCGCCATGTCGATGATGCCCAGTGACAACGGCCTAATGATTCTCACCGCCCATGCCGATGAGCATGACGATGATGAAGCCGGCATGATGTAGTTTTGCCAGATAACTCACCCCCCACAGACTGCGCTCATGCGCGTGGTCTGTGGGGGGTGGTGCGCGTCGGGAAGGACTATCACATTGCGCTTATTCACGTTCTATGCGCCGGATATTTTTTCAAAAAAGAAAACGAAAAATAGGGGATGTCATTGCATTTATTTGGGGGATATACGGGAGTCACCCAACGCATTAAAGTATGTACATCCCATTCAGTCTAATCGCAATCGTGTATGTAAGGAGGTACGCATGTCACACATGACACTCCCTGCCGACCACCCTGCCCCCCACGCGCTGGCGCAAATCATCCAGCAGGGTGGCATCACCACCTTCCCCGAAGTCGTGACGCTGAGCGATGTGGTCACGCGCTGTGGCATCCCGCTAGCATGGTTGCTCCACCAAATCGCCAATGATGCGTTGCCGGGGAGCTGTTTGGGGGGGGCGCGAATGTGGCGCTGTCAGCGTCAGACGTTTTTTGAATGGGTCAAGGAGCATGCCAATGAACACCCATACCAACTGGCCGGGGCTCAGCGCAGTGATCCACCACACCCTGCGACGCCAAGAGCTCGAAACGATTACCGCGGCCGCCCAACGCTGTCACATTAGTCCAGCACAGCTGTGTGATTGGGCAAGGCAGCAAGGCATCCCGCTTCATGTGAGTCTACAGGGGTTTTTGATTGAAAAGGCCGCCGTTGACAGTGCACTCTGCCGGCGTTCACCACAATCGCGACCGCAAGCGAAACGCAAATACACACAATAAATCATCCCCCGACGTGCATTACGCAGCGTCGGGGGATTTCGTATGGGGGGATTATTCGACCGATTGGGTTTCGCTGGTATCGATGCTTTCGGCGAAGTTGTCAGAGGTAACGTCGTCAGGGTTAAAGCCCAAGGCACGCAACCGAGCCATCAGCATTTTTTCGCGGGCGGCGTGATGATCAGCGCGGGCGCGTTCTTGTTCGGCGCGCTCATGTTCTTGGGTGGCACGTTCATGGTCACGTTCGTAGGATTCGGCGAGCTCGACATAGCTCATGAAGCGTTCGCCATCAGGGCGACTCAACGATAATTCGCCGTTTTCGATGACAAAGCCGACCCCGAGGCGGGGGCTTTGCCAGCCATGCAAGGTGTCGACTTCTTCGAATTGTTGGCCGTTGTGGACCCAGCCCATGGCTTCACCGGCATCAGGGTCATACATGTAGTATTCTTCGACGCCGGCCCGCTCATAAAACTTGAGGCGGCGACAAATCGTCACCATACTCATGCCGGGGGCAAAGGCATCAAAAACGACGTGGGGGGCAATATTGGCTTCGTCCCATTGGCGATAGGCGGTGCGCTCGCCCCGGGCCACGCCGTAGGCCACAAAGACGTCCGGGGTGGCAAAGGTGGTGGCGGTAGGCGTGGTGTACCACGGCACGCCACCAGCGACCAATACGTCACGACGGGTGCGGAACAAGGCTTCGAGTCCACCTTGGAGCGTGACAATCCAACGCAGGCGGCGGGTGCTTTCGCCGGTAATAATTCGTGGAGCCATCTGCTTCCTCCTACTTCGTCAATTGTTGCAAGGCGCGGCTGATGCTTTCTTCGGGGCTGACTTTGATTTG
>DBCF01000280.1:4750-8414 GCA_002292925.1 Roseiflexaceae bacterium UBA965
TATTTTTTGCCGTACATGCTTTTTTCGGACCAGACACCGTAGGCCTCGCACACGGTGTGGTCGACGTCAGCTAGCAGTGGGAAGGGCAAATCGAATTTACCTTTGAAGGCCACGTGCGACTTGACTGAATCGGGACTGATGCCGAGCACGATGGCATCGGCAGCAGTGACTTCGGCATAGCGATCACGGAAGCCACACGATTGGGTGGTGCAGCCTGGGGTGTCGTCTTTGGGATAAAAGTAGATAATCACGGTGCGGCCACGCAAGGCTGACAATTGTACCGTGGAGCCATCATCGGATTGCAAGGAAAAATCAGGCGCCATATCACCAATTTGGATTGCCATGAAAAACCTCCATTTAAAAAATAATCACTCACGTCACACATCGGTCGTATGCGGTATAGTACAATACAAACATGACGTTCTGTGATAGCACATACGTGCTATTATACGGGATAATTACGCAAATAATCATTACAAGTTGATGTCGAAATTGGAGTATGTGCTGATGCGGTTTGATGTACTAACGCTCTTCCCCGATATGTTTACCAGCCCATTTAATACCAGTATTATCAAACGAGCCATTCAAGCCGAAAAACTGGCCGTGCACGTGCACGATATCCGCGACCATGCTAGTGATCGCCACCGCACATGCGACGATACGCCGTATGGGGGTGGGGCAGGGATGGTGATGAAAACTGCGCCGCTGGCGGCGTGTATCAGAACGGTGTCGGCAGCTGATAACACACCGCCACATGTGATTTATTTGTCGCCAGACGGTGAAGTATTGAATCAGGCCATGGTGCTCCAGCTTAGCCAAATTCCACGAATGATGTTGATTTGTGGGCATTACGAAGGGATTGACGAGCGGGTCCGCACCACCTTTGTGCACCAAGAAATCTCGATTGGCGATTATGTATTGACTGGTGGAGAGTTGGCGGCGATGGTGGTGATTGATGCCGTCGCCCGCTATGTGGATGGGGTCATCAAAAGCGAATCCGTGGCCGAAGAATCGCATAGTGATGGGTTGCTTGAGTACCCGCACTATACGCGTCCTGCCAACTGGGAAGGCCAAGAAATCCCGGCTGTGCTGGCAAGTGGTCATCATGGCGACATTGCAGTCTGGCGACGGCAACAACGGTTGTTGCGCACCTTGCAACGGCGGCCAGATATGCTGGCGACGGCGCCACTGAGCCGTGCCGATCGGCAGTTTTTAGTGACTCATGGCTACAAAGGGTAAGGAATCGCATGTGATGCACTATTCTTACTATGGAATATTGGCGGGATGCAATCACTTCATTAATTAATTTTTTTTCATAATACGGTTTTATACGTATCAAATGGTATAATTAAGCATAAATCATGATTATGAAGAAGGTAGTCACCAAAAACAATCAGATTATCTCTCTCAGCACGACCAAGGATATTGCTGATTTGTTATGAATTTATCATAAATGGGAGCAAAAATCAGTATTTCTGTCATCTGTTTGATAAGATTGGTGCTTGCGACTGCGTCATCACTGACTTATAATAACTGCGTAATAGACTCATGTGGGTGATTATAGGCCTGTTTGTCGGCAATAGCGTTATCGTATGATAAATCCCCCCCCGCACAACGTAATTGCCTGACACTAGACGGAGGAACTTCATGTTCGGTAGCAAAAAACCCCAGACTGCGGTCACCACGGTGAGCAACACCAAGCCCGAAACAGTCATCGGGAGCAACACCAGCTTTGTAGGGACAATCAAATCCGATGGCAACATGCGCATTGACGGCACCGTCGAAGGTGACGTCGAAGTACTTGGTAATTTGATTATCGGCGAAACGGGTCGGGTCATCGCCACCATCAAATCACAAAACTGCCATGTATCTGGTGCAGTCCGTGGCGAGATCACGGTCGTCGATCAACTCGAGATTTCGCCAACCGGTAAGGTATGGGGCGACATCATGACATCCGCATTGCACATCGAGCCAGGCGGTTTGTTCCGTGGTCAAAGCACCATGTCTGCCAACGCCGACGAGCCATTATTGCTCGAAGCTCCCCGCAACAATCGTGGCGACAAATAAGCGTACGCAGGTAAATCTATGACGCCGCGTCCGCGTACGCGTAGCACCAATAAACCAGGTATGCGCCAATCATTATGGCGCATACCATCGTTGTTTGGTCGCCGGCGCCTGTCCCCGGCCACACTGATCGTGTTGGTGATGGGGATTTTTTTCTTGTTTAGTTTTGTCAATCAAGTGATACGACAAGCCCAACTCGAACAATTCCGCGAAGAAGTTCGTGCAGATGTTGCGCGACTCAAAACCGAAAATGCCGTACTCGCACAAAGCGTCGAATATGTCGAATCAAACGACTATGCTGAGCAAATCGCCCGTGAGCAACTCGGCTATGCCCGGGCTGGTGACACGGTATTGATGCCGACATTCCCAGACCAAGTAGTCAGTAACACTATCACGACGGCAATTACCAATACACTCAACTCAGATCCCGCCCCTGCGACCACGACACCCACTACAGTAGCCGCTACCGAACCCAATTGGATGCGTTGGTGGCGGATGTTGCGTAGCACCACTCCATGAATGATTTGGCAATATCAATTGTCATCGTAAATTGGAATGGGCGGCATTTGCTGGCACGGTGCCTGGCACACCTCGCGGTTGCCATCGCCGCAACTGATCAAGTGATTGTAGTCGACAATGGGTCGCACGACGGCAGTGTGGCATGGCTGCATGCCGAGTTCCCGTGGGTCGAAGTCATCGCATTACCAGCCAACCGCGGCTTTGCCGGGGGCAACAATGCAGCGCTGGCAGATTGTCGCCACAACTGGATTTTGCTCATCAACAATGATGCATTTGTGGCACCCGATACGATAATGCAATTACGCCAGGTAGCGGCCACCTGCCCACCCACGACTGGCGCAATTGCAGCGACGTTGTTGTTTGACCATGCGCCTGATTTGGTGGCATCGAGCGGCATCGTACTCCGGCGCGATGGAGTCGCAATCGATCGCGACATGACTCGTCCCATTGCAGACATCCCTACCAACCCGCAAGCCATCGCTGGTGCGAGTGGAGGGGCGGTGTTGTTGCGGAGGGCCATGATTGACGATATTGGCTTTTTTGCCGATGATTTTTTTAATTATCTCGAAGATGTCGATTTGGCGTGGCGAGCGCTGTTGCGCGGGTGGCAAAGTATCCATTTGCCTACTGCGCATATCCGCCATGTCTATTCGGCCACCAGCGGGCAAGGGTCCCCGTTCAAACAACGATTACTCGGCAGAAATCGCTGGCGCACACTCATCCGTTGTTTGCCAACTGAATTGTGGTGGCGCTACGGGCCTGCCATCATTTGCTACGACATTGCCGCGAGTGTGGCACTTGCACTCGGTGGCCAGTGGGCGGGGATTGCAGGGCGCCTGAGTATCCTCACCGACTTACCAACACTACTTACCCAACGCCAGGCGATTCAATCACGGCGGACGGTATCAATTGCGCACCTCACTGCGTGGTTGATACCGGCACCGTGGCCATGGCAAGAATACCGCGAGCGTCAACGTCTCGCTACGATTATGGCACAACGCACCCCTTCAACACGCAAGGAGTAACCCATGTTAGCGTTTCGGACTTTTTGGGCCATGTTAGCGTTTCGGACTTTTTGGGC
>DBCF01000280.1:8466-8790 GCA_002292925.1 Roseiflexaceae bacterium UBA965
GAATGTCTTGTGGTGCCTGATTGCACTGCCACTCCCTATTTTGCTGTACGGCAACTTCACTGCCAAATACTACGTCGGCGCATTTATTTTGGCAGTACTCACCCCATTACCCTTGGCGATTGCCAACGGCGGGCTAGCCCACTTGGCACGGCGGATTGCCGACGGTCGCGCCGTCAGTATGCGCAACGTGTGGGATAGCCTGTGGGTCAATCTGCGCAAACGGATTGTGTTGCACTATGTCTGGGCAGGCGTGTTTTATACCTGTCTGTTCAATATGTGGTTTTATAGCAACACGGCCACCATGCCCATTGCATTTACGATTTT
>DBCF01000286.1 GCA_002292925.1 Roseiflexaceae bacterium UBA965
TGAAGTCGGAAGTTTGAAGTAACGTCTGAAGTAACGAATGTCTCTGTGCCCTCTGTGCGAGCACACGAAGTTGGAAGCGTGAAGTCGGAAGTTTGAAGTAACGTCTGAAGTAACGAATGTCTCTGTGCCCTCTGTGCGAGCACATGAAGTTGGAAGCGTGAAGTCGGAAGTTTGAAGTAACGTCTGAAGTAACGAATGTCTCTGCGTCCTCTGTGCGAGCACACGAAGTTGGAAGCGTGAAGTCGGAAGTTTGAAGTAACGTCTGAAGTAACAAATGTCTCTGCGTCCTCTGTGCGAGATAAACGGCAGCTCACTTTGACTGGCGTATATCGGTATTTTCAAGTGCTCGGTTTGTGTATACGTGGTCAGGGTGTGTGTACCCGTCAAACATGACTTCGGCTTCGTAGTGCATACCGAGCTTTTGAGCTACGCGAATAGAGGCCACGTTGCTGGGGTCAATCATGGCGATCAGGCGTGTGATACCCAATGTGGTGGTGGCGTAGGTGGCGACGGCCTGGGCGGCCTCGGTGGCATAGCCCTGCCCCCAAGCCGATTGGATGAGGCGATAGCCGATTTCGATTTCGGGGCGGCCGTTGACATCGTCAACATAAAACAATCCGCAGTAGCCGATGAGCGTCGCGGTGGCGCGCAACGTCACGGCGTACGGCCCGAAGCCCCAGTGCTGGTGATAGCGCGCCAAGGTGGTGTGAAGCCAGGCTTCGACCCACGGGCGCTCTTGCGCACCGTCGCCATAGCGCATTACTTCGGGGTCGCCAAAAAGCTGACAGAAGGCGGTTACATCGCCAATGTGCACGTGGCGGATGATGAGTCGGTCGGTGGTACAGATAATCATGATGCACCCTTGATATGCGAATCCGGATGGTTTGATTGTACTCGGGATAAAGGTCATAGATAGAAACGTTACCGAGGGTTTTTCGTCTTTGCCTATGCAGGCTTGCTCGGGTTGAACATTGAGTAGATGTGCGTGTGACGAGCGGTTGATTGTCCTGTGCATTGGTCGACATCGTTGAGCTTCTTTATGGTGAATAACCTGGCAAATACTTCACAAAAAACGTCTTGGTCAAGCGAGGATTTTGTGCATTGACACGGACAAATTCTACGCTGTAGCCACATTTTACATAAAAGTCGGGCGCTTGAAATGCGTTGGTGACCAAGTTAATGTTGTGGTAGCCTTTGCCAGTAAACTCATGCTCGAGCCGCTGGACCAATAGGCGCCCGTAGCCGCACCGACGTATTTTTGTTGCGACCCACAAGTCTTCCACGTAGATTTCGGCATATGCAGTGTACGCCTGTAGTGCACCGAGTAGTGCACCTTGGTCATCGTGCAGGAGCAGTGCAAAGCGTCGGAAGTTGATGTCGATACTGTGTGCCTGCTCGTATGCCGTATGCCCGGCACTGACTATGGCTTGGTCTGCGTCACAAAGTGCCGCATGCATGGTGATTTTCAATTTCCCCTGCTTTCACGCACACAAACACCGGATGTTCTGGGTGTGCGATACCTGCCGTTTCGTGCACCGCAAAACCGCAGCTGCTTAGCGTATCATGCCACACCGCTCGTGTAAACAACCCAAGCGTGGAGTTGTCTTGTACGACGCGCAACACGCCGTGTTCGCGGATGAGGTAAATCATCGTGCCCGCAAAAGTGTCGTCGTGCGGGTTGGGATCATAGTTGTTTTCAATGAAGACCACGTCTAGATGGGCTGGTTTGTGGACTGATGCTGCATGCGAGACGCGGGTTTCGTTTGGCTGAAACGTTTCGACCAAATAATCAGGTGATACCACCATCACGCCACCAGGGGCGAGGTGGGCATAAGCCGTCGTAAAGACCCGCGCCAGATCGGTGCGACTGGTCATGTAGGTGATTGCGTCATCGATGAGTACCGCATCAAAGGACTGTGCGAGTTGGCAGGTACGCATGTCGGCCTGGATAAAGCTGCTCGTCGGGTTCAATTGCCGTGCTAAATCAAGCATGGCACTACTGATATCGACGCCAGTCACGGCATAGTGCTGTTTCAGGTTGGCAACGTTTTTGCCACCACCACACCCCAAGTTGAGCAGAGTGCGCAGCTCGCGGCGGGCATGGTGGTGCATCAGGCGATGGACCACGCCACACCACTCGGCATATTCGCCATCAACATCGCCCCACAGTGGCCACAACCAGGCTAGATCGCTGTAGAGATGGAGGGTTGGTTCATGAGCTGTCATCACGGCCTCCGTGTCGTACCGGTGATTTTCGTATTTCATCCTATCATTCCTTGTTGGATTGTGCACGCAATGCACAGTTGTATCGTCCAACGATTTCTGCTACCCCTAGCTATTGGTAGTGTGTGTACGTCGTTGTTTTATGGCGCAATTTATACAAAAAATCGCATATCATTGCTTTGATGGATATGTCTTGCCGTGCCAAATTGGTTATTTGCTACGAAATATGGTTACTGAAGCCGTTGCGCTCACACACGTATGTTCGAGCGGCTGTTTGTGTGATAAGTTATATACTTCTCCTTTGAACGTGCGATTGATATTTATCTATGTATTTTCAACAAATTAGTGGTTATATTTAAAACAATATATAATATAATTGTAATTTTATCACACATATGTTTTTTTAAGTTTAATTTAAACAAAATAAATTTAAATATATTTATAAATACAGTAAGAAAAAATTATTGACAATCACTTGACAACTTTGCAAAAAAGCATTATAAATATAAATGGAATTCGTGATACTAGTGCAGAAAGACAATGCAATGCAGAAGACTGACTTTGTGAAGGCTGTTGCCGAAAAAGCCAAGATGTCACAAAAGGACACCAAAGAAGTCATTGATGCAGCACTCGAAGTAATTGCTGATCAATTGAAGGCTGGTGAAAAGGTAACGTTGACCGGCTTTGGCACATTCGAAGTGCGTCAACGCCAGGCTCGTGAAGGGGTGAATCCTCAGACGGGCACCAAAATCAACATTCCTGCCACGAAGACGCCAGGGTTCAGTGCCAGCAGCACGTTGAAGACCCGCGTTAAGTAATTGTAATTACACGACAAAGCCCTCCGAGGTGTATACCTCGGAGGGCTTTGTCGTTTCGGTTTATGGTTTATTGGCCTGCTTTGGCTTTAAAGAATTCGATGAGCTGAGTATAGAGCGTGAGATTGTCTTGTGAAACGCCTTTAGATTTGGCGAGTGTGGCGAGTTTTTCTGCTTGGATCGTCGCATCTGCATAGCGTTGGCCGTCACTCAATACGAGCGTGTAATTTTGTTGGGCTTCGAGGCTGTCTGGTTGCATTTGTGCCAGTTTGCTGAATGCCAGAATTGCATTATCGTGGTCGTTCAGTTGAGATGAAAGTAATCCAATAATCGAAATAGAGAGTGCATCAGATGCCTTGAGATTGGTATTGTAGGCATCGCGCAGTTGTGAAAGTAATTCTGGTTGTGTGGCCAGCTCACGAATAATCGAAGTGATTTGGGAATCAAGCACGCGGGGAGTTTTGACGATGAGTTGGGTGTAAATTGCTACAGCTTTGGCGTATTCACCTTTGGCTCTCAATACGTTGGCTTGGCGCAATGTAGTATCAGTATATTTGTCGTCGAGCAAAAGCGATTGCTGCAACAGTTGGTCTGCCTCCGTGATGGTTTTTTGGGCGGTGGTTGGGTCACTGGTTTTGATGGTGCTGGCATAGGTGAGGAGCGATTCGATGTATTCGTTGAGGATGCTCACATCTTTGGGGGCAATTGCTACCCCATCGCGGAACCACTGTAGTGCTTTTTGCAATATTTCGGGTTTCGCTTCGATACGTGTATACCAAAAAATATACAAGCGCGCCATATTGGCAAAATGATCTTTGTTGAGGGGATTAAGGTTGTGTGCTTTGAGTAGCGTTGCCTCTGCATATTGGGTTGCTTCACTTGCAGTAAGTGGCGCAAGAAATGCCTGTAAATCAACAGGAGCCGGTTGTTGGATCAAGGCATTTAAGTTTATCGGTTGCGCTGGAGATGTCGCCGTGGCTGGTTGGGTGCGTCGCACATCGGCATATTTGAGCAATGAGCGACCAAGATTGAGGTAGTACAAATCTTGGTCTGGCTCCATGCGAATCGCATCGGTGTAATAGGTCATCCCGATAATTTGCTGGTCGAGGTTACCCGATGCATTTGCGCTATCGGTGTAGTTTTGCCCTTGTTGGAAGCGCATATCAGCCAAGGCATTATCGAGATTGCACGTCCAGGCAATAGTCACCCCCAAGATACCCACAACCGCACACAGCGCCCACACTCCCATGCTGCTGTCGTTTGATGACGATACTGTACGGGACGATGTAGGTGATTGGGTGCGTTGAGGATTACGCCGGCGGCCACTAGTTGGTGCCACTGCCGGTGATGTGGCGGTGGTGATTGGTGCAGAACTGGGTTCGCTAGACGTTATCGCTTGCGCAGGAGCCGTTTGAAAATCGATGACCATGAGGAGTGCAATTGCCAGCCACAAGAACATCAGTGACACCACAATCGGGATTCCGGTTTGGCCTTCGATATTATGTGCCACAATCATACTAAAGGCCGCAATCACTATGACACGGTGTTCTGCGGTAAGTGATGGGCGGCGCAGTAATTTGAATGCCAGTACAATGGCAAACCCAATCACTGCGAGATAACTCAGCAGACCGAGGATACCTTTGTTTACAAGTTCATCGAGGAGCGCTTGGTGTGAGCGATCGGGGGATGCACTTCGTGATTCTTCGTGTGCGAGGGTGGGGGGATAGAAAGGGGTGTACGAAACAAACATACTTTCGGGACCCCAGCCAATAATCGTACGAATGGGGTTTGATTTTATCAATCCAATCGTACCACCGGCATTGGCATCTCCAAACCAAATTTTCATACGGACGTCACCAGTAGTACCGGCACTCACGTCAAATAATTTACCCATGCGACCGATATAGGGCATTTCACGGAGTGGCGTGAGGGCGGGGATATTGGCGAAGTTGAAGACTAGCAAGAATGCCAGAACCCCAGTAAACCCTATCGATTCAATGATTAAAAGCCGTTTAGCACGACGCGCATGTGTTGGTGAGGTTTTCATCAAATCGAAAAGATAAAGCGTAATAAAGGCAAATATACCGACACCGCCACCAATCCAGGGACCACGACTTTGGGTGAAAAAGATAGTGACGAGCATGCTTGCGCTTATGACACTGTTGCCTATTCCGGCGGCCCAGTGAATGAGTGGTGCTGATTCGACCCCTTTGGGTGCAATCACAAAACAACCGGCGGCACCGATTTGTAATAATACGGCAGCAACTAACCAGAGTTGCCAGTTGGCACCAAAGCGATCGGCACTAGGTGCGATAAATTGTACGCCATCACTCGTGGCTGCTGATAAACTGGTGCAAATCACGTAGATGATGGTGATAATAGTCGGCATAAATACAACGATACGTTGGGTTGGCATACGATGCATCGGCCAGGCAGGTAAGATCAATGCAGCTGCGGCACATACTAGTGCGCCGGGGTAGACCCACCAAAAGCGTACATCAATGGCACGCACCACAGCACCAAATTGCATTGCGGCAAATGCGATTACAAACGCGCCGATTATGGCGAGCAGATAACCGAGTACCCACTGCCAGGCAAAAAAACGAGGTTGATTCGCTGGTACAGGTGCTTGTGCTTTTTGAAAATGCGTAATTGCAAAAGCAAGTGATAGCGGCACGACCAAGATAAGATATGCTGCAATAAAAATTGAGTTGCCCATGGTAGAGGCGACCCGCGTAATCACATCGCCTTTCCATGGCAATGGATCAAGTTGGAGATGTTGGATAAACCCATAATAGGTTGGAATAATCGCAGATAAAATCATCACACCCGTTATGCGGATAAGTTGTTCGCGGGTCGTGAGGTAGCGTACGATTAACAGGCTCAATACGATATACGATAAGTTTGTATAGGTACCTTGAAGTCGTTGGTATGATCCCCACCACGACACTCCTGGTACCACAGAGGTTATTGTTGCCAACAAAAACACCGCAATGTAGGCAATAATCGCAATCATCAATGGATATGTGCGGAGCCAGTGCTTCCATGAAAACCGCGAATTTTCTGGTGTTTTTTGCTGCGGAGCATTTGCCCCTGTATAGATCCAATGAATGATTGCAAGCGATGCCATAATCGTTACGAGGGCACGCAACACGATTGCTTTGTCTGGTTCAAAATGTCTTGATGAAAGTAAATTAAAGTACGACGGAATCAGGATAATGGTAAATAACCAACCAAATTCAATCAAGCGCCGACACCAGATTACAAACGGTGAAGAATTTGGTACCATAGTCCACAGCCTCCGATAATATAAAAATAAACAGGGTCGTCGTCGTGTTGCACCACGGTAGTGCCAAATCGGTCACGATGCGGTTGTCACGGTGCCATTCGTTGTGTGTTGTGACTTGTGTTGTTGGGCACGATGAATCATATCACGGGCCACAAGCCGACTTTGGTCGGTAACGGGGTGCCCATCGAGCATCGCCGCAATCTCATCAATGCGATCACTTTGTGAAAGTGGTGCCACTTGGGTTGCGGTGCGTTCGGCCGAAATTCGTTTGGTAATGGCAAAATGACTATCACCAAAGGTTGCAACCTGCGCCAAATGCGAGATACACAGTACTTGATGATGGCGACTTATATGCCAGAGTTTTTCGCCCACCACAAAACCAGCCCGGCCACCTACACCCGTATCGACTTCGTCAAATACCATTGTTTCGATGGTGTCGACTTGTGATAAAACGGCTTTGAGTGCGAGGAACAGACGAGATCCTTCGCCACCAGAGGCTGTTTTGGCAAGGGGTTTGAGTTCTTCACCTGGATTTGGGGCAATCAGGAACTCAACTTTATCGATGCCGGTGCGCTCATAGGCCACGGTCTGCGTGTCTCCATTCGGAGCAGCGATGATTATGCCATCTGGTGCGGGGACAATCTGTTGTTGGACGTGGAATCGTACCCGGGGCATCGCAAGATCGTGTGCCGATTGCTCTACGGCTTGGGCAAGAATTTGGGCATGGTCGGCGCGTTTTGTTGACAGTTGTTGCGCGAGTGCGCCTGTTTTGCGTCGAAGCGTTTGTTCTTGTTGTTCGAGCAACGAAATATGCTCTGCGCTATGCTCGAGTCGTTCGATTTCTTCATTCGCAAGATTAGCCCGTTGGATTAACTCACTGACCGACGCACGATATTTGCGTTGGATCATCCGTAGCACGGTAATTCGATCCTCGATTTCTTCAATGCGTTGTGGGTCGAAGTCAATCCGATCGCGATAATTGCGTACGGCGCTGAGCAGTTCTTCGATTGCATATTGGATGTCGGTACTTTGGGTAACCAGCGACTCCGCCTCGGGATCGATTTTTGCGAGGTCACCAAGATGTTGGCTGAGCAACACCGAATTTGTTACCAACCCCCGGGCGTGACGATCATCGCTATTGAGGATTTGATAGGCAGAAGTAACCAACTCGGTAATTCGGGCGCCATTGTGAATGAGTGCGCGTTCTTGCGTCAGTCGTTCTTCTTCGCCCTCTACTAATGCGGCTGTTTGTACGTCATCGCGGAGCTGCACTAGCTCTGCGATGCGTTCATTCCGTTGTTGGGCTGCATGGCGTAGCGCAGTTAACTCTTGGCGAATGGTACGCAGCTGTATGACGAGGTCTGCCACTTGTTGTCTAAGTGGCATGAGTTTGCCAAAACGGTCAAGCATGTCGAGGTGAGTTTTGGCATTGAATAGTGACATGCCTTCATGTTGACCCTGGATATCAATCAGGCTTGTACCGATTTCGCGGAGAATAGTATTGTTGACTGCACGGCCATTGATACGGGTAATCGTACGACCAGTATCACGGGTGATTTCACGAAGAATGATGATATGGTCTTCATCTTCTTCGTTGAGCCCATGTTCTTCTAGTATTTGATGGATAGCACTTTGACGGTTGACATGAAAAACGCCTTCGATACGTGCTTTTTCGCAATGGGTACGAATATAGCTCACATCAAAGCGATCGCCACGAAGCATCCCGAGTGCATCGATTATTATCGATTTCCCGGCACCGGTTTCGCCGCTCAACACGGTGAACCCTGCCTGAAAGCGCAGGGTTACTTGTTCAATTATTGCAAAATTCGTAATACTCAGTTCAATAAGCATGGCTACCCTCGCGACTACAGATTTCTAGAAAAAACCTGAAGCACAATGCGACTAACTAAACATATCTAGGAATTCTTGTAACTTCTCATGGGAATGAAACACCACGGTCAATCGGACATCACGAGGTGTACGGAGGATTGAGACTGGTGTTGACAAACGAGTTTCGAGTTCCTTGGCAATACTACGGTCGTCGATACTCGTTTCGTCAATAAGCTCTGACGTCGGCTTCTTGGGCTTCCCTGTTGATCCATCAGGTTGGTTGATCGCGGTACCACGCAATTTCGCTAGGTGCGTACGAATTGTTTGCTCAGAAAATGGTTGATCCGTTAATTGTTCGGTTTCACGCACGGTCATGTTTTCACGCATAATCCAATCAAGCATGGCATGTTGGTCTTGCGGATCATCGACTTTTAGCAATGCCCGTCCATGTCCTGCACTGATTTGCCCTGCACGAAGTGCAATTTGAGCCGAATCAATCAAGCGTAATAACCGGCGTGTATTGGTGATTTGGACGCGGCTGGCCTTCCCCATCCGTTTGGCAATTGATTCATCGCTGAGATTAAATTCATCTTTGAGTGCTTGGTAGGCTAATGCTTCTTCCATAGGGTTGAGGTCAGCCCGTTGGATATTCTCAATGATGGCTATTTCGAGCATCTCTTGCGGAGTGCTTTCGCGGATTACTACTGGCACTACTGTCAATTTTGCCTGAATTGCAGCGCGTAACCGACGTTCACCCGCTATCAACTCATAGCCACCACTTGGTAAGCGTGTGACTAATAGTGGTTGGACAATACCATGCTCTTTGATGGATTCGGACAAATCTAGGATTGCCTGTTCATCAAATGTTTTGCGTGGTTGATAGCGATTTGGCCGGATATCACCAATCGGTATTTCACGAACCGAAGCGTTATCACTTCCTGTGCTATTGGTGTTACTTGGGAGCAGGGCATCGAGACCACTGCCTAATCCACCACGACGCTTGGTCATCGTTGTCCTCCTACGAGATTCAATCGCTGCATTAATTCTTCGGCGACACTCGTATAGGCACGAGTGGCCCGACCTTCTGGGTCGTATTCATATAACATTTGACCATAACTTGGTGCTTCACTGGCGCGGATGCTGCGGGGAATTGGTACATGACATATGTGTACTGGGAAATAACGCCGTACTTCATCAACAACTTGTTGGGCAAGATTTGTACGCCCATCATACATTGTCATTACCACGCCAAGAATAGATAGCCGTGGGTTGAGATGATTGTGGACTCGATCAATGATGTTTTTGAGTTGCGCTAAACCTTCCAGTGCCAAGAATTCGCATTGTAAGGGAATGCAAATTGTGTTGGCTGCAACTAATGCATTAATCGACACAAAACCAAGTGCCGGTGGACAGTCAAGCATAATAATATCGTAGTATTGCCGAATCGGTTCAAGCGCTGCCGCTAATCGATGTTCACGTTGTTCTACATCAACTAGCTCAACTTGTACCCCCGATAATCGCTCACTGGCCGCAATAATATCATAATTAGCACGCCGAGTTGGCTGAATAGTCTGTTGTGCGGTATGTGATGCCATTATGACTTCGTAGGTGGTGTATTCGAGATCTCGTTTTGATATACCGAGACTGGTTGCCGCATTGCCTTGTGCATCACAATCAATGAGGAGTACTTTGAGATTGTGACGCGCAAATTCACCACATAAATTTACTGCAGTGGTGGTTTTACCTACACCTCCTTTTTGATTCATACAAGCGATGATGATGCCTGCACGAGGTGTTTGAAGTGGTTGATTGAGAACGGTCACAACACATCTCCTATCTTTTGACGATTACCCGTTATTACTTGCTAAAAAACACCACTATGCTACCGTTTAAACGATGAAAAAAGGTACGGCTGTTTTGTTGTGTGGCAGAATGTTGCTCCATTATTATATGTTGATTGTACTATATATATGAGCCTTGTGTCTTGTTAATACTGTAAAATTGTTTCACGTGAAACAATTTTGCGACTATTGGAATTGTGATCTGTTACTGTTTGGATGTAAGGTGTGGTTGCCAGTGATGACTGGCGAGAATGTAGTGTAGTGTAAATTACTTGGGTGAGTTGTGTGGTATTGGGTTGGTTGTGACACGTATGTTGTTATGGATGGTTGTCGTACTGCATACTAAAACTGTCACAATGTGAGTGTGCTTTGAATTGTTTCACGTGAAACAATTCAGATAGTAACTATTTTTTCTTTGCGATTGCATATTCGTACAATTGTCTATGCAGGGTACCGTTAATCCCCATATGTAACTGGTAGGAAAAAATAGGGCATAGAGTAGACCATACTACACCTCACAATTTTATGGGTAAGTATTGTTCTCGTACTGATACTACCGAGAATAAATCTGGTGAAATGCGTGGGAAATTAGAATATGCGTTACCCTAAATTATGTGAGTGGTTGCATTACCGAAAAAACGGCTATATATGCGTATGACTAGTATCCGATTTACCTTCAATATTAATGTATGCTGTCACCGTCGAAAAGAAACCTAATGAGACGTGTAGTTAACTAGTATCTGATCTACTTTCAATGTAATCTATGCTGAAATTACTGAAAAGAAATCCTGCGTGATGCGAGGGCAACTAATAATGTGTATCTGCATTATGCACAATATATTCGTATACCACTGTCAGCGAAATAGCTAGCGCGAGGTGAGGGTCGTATGTTGTTGCTGTTGAAATGCAACGTAATTTGATGTGTGATGGTCAGATATCTGCGCTAGGCCTGGGTTAGGTGATTTTTTTGTCGCCAAAAAGAAATCTAGTGCGATGTCTATACATTACGATGTTATCGTCGTTGATGATGTACCATGAAGCGCATATTTCGCCGTATATTCAAGATGATCTATAAATCAATATCTACGCCAAAATCCCACCCAAAGCGTCATTCCATGCCGGTTGCGATCGCAACCGCAGCGTGGGATTGCCCGAGGCTTGCCATAGGATAGGCACACGACGGGGGTGTGCGCTAGATAGGAAACTCCACGACTGTGGTCACGGAATGATGTGGGTGGCGCGCACCCGGTGCCCTGTGTAACATGCGCTAGCGGAAAGTAACGACGCGGTTACTGTGGCACCCAAACACACATGTATATTAAAATTACTTCTACCAAAACTGCACAATGAATTAAAAT
>DBCF01000204.1:0-10716 GCA_002292925.1 Roseiflexaceae bacterium UBA965
ATCGTATTCGATGGCATAGCCAGGGCGCATCAGTTCAGCCTGGCGTAAGGCCGGGATGGCCCGAATCATCTGCCACTGCACATCTTCGGGCAGCGAGGTGTTGCAGCCCTGCAAGTACATTTCGTTGGTGTGCCAGCCTTCGGGCTCGAGGTAGAGTTGGTGGCGTTCTTTGTCGGCAAAGCGTACGATTTTGTCTTCGATTGAGGGGCAGTAGCGCGGTCCAACCCCTTCGATGACGCCACTAAACATGGGGGCACGGTGCAAATTGGCCCGGATGAGCTCGTGGAACTCGGGTGTCGTATAGATTTGGTAGCAGGGTAACTGGGGCCGCCAATCACTTGTGGTGGGATGCGGGTAGCGGGCATTGGGCGCGCCATGAATCCATTGCATGCTCTCGGGACTTACCACGGGTGGCAGCCCGTCATCATCGGGGAGCCAACCTGATTGGTCGACATAATAGTGGCCAAACCATACCGGGGTGGGATGGCCGTGTTGTGGTTCGCTGGCGGTAAAGTCGACACTGCGGGCATCGATGCGCGGCGGGGTGCCGGTTTTGAGGCGGATAGTAGGGAAGCCGAGTTGGGCCAGATCATCTGCCAAGGCAATCGCCGGGGCTTCGCCGGCGCGACCGGCGGGCCAAATGGCTTGCCCAGTGATGGCCCGCCCCCGCAAAAAAGTACCACTGGTGAGGACTACCGCCCGCGCCGCCACAACCCGCCCGGTATGCGTGTAAATGTGGAAGCGGGGGGCGCGTGGGTCGGCGCTCGGCGCAAGTGGCACGATGCGTTCGATCATCGCTTGGCGGAGGTCGAGATTGGGCAGCGCCTCGAGGTATTCTTTCATGACTTGGGCATAGAGACGTTTGTCGCATTGGGCCCGCAACGCTTGTACGGCAGGACCTTTGCTTTCGTTGAGCAAACGCATCTGAATAAACGTACGGTCAGTGATGCGGCCGATGACGCCACCAAGGGCATCGATTTCGCGCACCAGATGTCCTTTGGCCGGGCCACCAATCGAGGGGTTGCACGACAAGTGCCCGACTTTGTCGAGGTCAATCGTAAACAAAATCGTATGACTGCCCATGCGGGCGGCGGCGGCAGCGGCTTCGCAGCCGGCGTGGCCAGCGCCGATTACTGCGACATCATATATCGTGGTGTGTAATAAGTCGTGCACAAATCGTCCTTTGGTCAATCAAATCAATGTTCTTGTGGAGGTGTCGTGGTGATTTGGGGCAATAGCCGCCGCCCATAATAAAAAACACCAGTTGCAAGTGTAATCAATATGACACACACAATTACTCCCATCACGTTGGGTTGCAGTAATTGATTGATAAACAGTGAATTCGTTACGTGCAGGGTTAATGCTTGGGTGGGCATCACCGACTCACTAAGCATCGACGCGGTCAATGTATCGAGAAAATCATCTGGCGCCCGAAAAAACTTAAAGTCCATATAGCGCACCATAATGCGTATACTCCACCCAGCCATAATCGACACAAGTACCACCGGTAACAAACGCCAGCGTTGTAGTGCCTGCAATATTGTCGCAAGGCCAATGGCAAAAAACGGCATCAGACTCATAATCCGCCGAAACCCAAATCCGCCGCTCCCATCCCAATCAGGAATGCTTGCGTTATAGGATATAAAAATGATTATCGTTAGCAAAAAAAGCACCCCTGGCCACGGTCGTTTGATGGCAAACCATACACTGCCCAAGATTGCCACAAAATATGCTGGCGTCCACCACAATAACCCATAGAGTGGCCCAAATAAATAGGGAATAAATCGGAAATTCATCGTGGTAAAACGTCCATTTTGGATGTATACCGTAAACCACGAACGATAAAGATATTGCCACGTAATAAATTGTGGTGCAAGCACTGCCAATCCACATACCACGCTGATTAGTACACCGTATAAATAGGCTCTGCCCAATACCCAATTTTTTTGGCGGAATACCGGCAAAAACTTATAGATGATAATCCCGAGGGGGTATACCCCGATAAGAATATTCATCCAATAACACAATATCAATGCCCCTGTACTTAACCCAAAATAGACCCAATGACGTGTGCGGGGAATGGGTAGATCGATGATTTTCCATGAACTTATTACCATCAAGATGGCAAATAGTGCGGTGAGACTATGTGGATAACTGCCGGCAACTTGGGTGTAGTAGAGCCAATTTGACCCAACATAGAGCGTAATCGTGCTCAAAAGGGCAATAGATTGGCTAAACCACCGAGTCAAAAACAGATAGGTGGCATACAGCGTGACTAATCCCGCGATGCTACTACTAAACGTGGTGAGTGCTTTGTAGATGAGTGTGTAGCCATCAACTGGCCACTGCCCTCCTACCAAGTTCGCAAGTAGGGTCGTGCCATGGGCGATATACCAAAACGGTGCCCAGATGAGCGCAGGGCCGACGCTCCATGCGTTGATCATATACCCCGTAGGCGCATAGATGGGGAAGGTGGCAATTGATGGCAATGGCGAGAGTGTTTTGTCGAATTCATTGATGAATTGTAAATCCCCATCGATTCCAAATGAACGAATATAGGCATAATAGCCTACTCCATCAGACGAAATAGCAGGGGAGAAAAATAACAGTGTACTGAGTACCCATACCGCTCCGAGCATAATATAGGGTGTCTGTAGCACTATATTGGCCCGTCGCAAGAGCGATGACACGCCAACGCCACCAAGCCCCATCCACACCACAAACTGTATCGTCGGTTGGATGGCCGTTGCATGCCAAGGACTCGCAACATACACAATAATCAGTGTCAATAGATAACCGATTGCACCAACGGGAATCGCCCAAAGTGGTGTGCCAATACACCATAAAAGGACCGCCAAAAGCACGATACTTGTCGGGATGCCGACGAGGAGTGCCGGGATTTGACTTGTTGCCACCGCATAGGGGTTGCCCCAGACTGCCTGCCACGATATATCTAAAAACATCATCCCGACGGTACGTGTATCGACTTTTTTGGGAGTATTGGCGCGGAAGGTGATATCAAATTGGGGGTCAGCAGGCGTCAAAAAACGGGCGACGCGGATGGTTGTCGACGGTGGGATTTGTGTCACCACTTGGTCGTTGGTAACCACCGATACCGCTCCATATGGTGTGTAGTAGCGCAATGTGATGATTCGTTGCAGGGCTGGGGTGCGCCAAAAATGAATCAACAACTCTGGTTTGGTCCAGTAATAGGTGTCACTAATCGGTGCTGATGCCCCTGGGAGTTGGTCTGAAGATTCTTGCGCAAGTAGTCCATCAGCATTACTATCTGCGGTGTATTTGAATATATCTCGTTGATTGGCGGTGAAGAAAAATTGCTCTACGGCAATGCTACTCAACACGATAATCAACAGCACCACAAATGATAACAGGATAGACGTACGTCGAAATACCATCCCAACACCCTTTACTTTCTGAATCTTCCCTAATTACATGATGGCATCATTCCTCATTCCTAGTGTAGTTTAACATGATGCATGCGTTCTATCATGCGCAGATTGGCGTAAATATGTACCTAATGCAGTTACTGCACCGGGTATCTATGCCTTGGCAGGGTGTTGTACGCCTATGGAGTGATGCTAATCTATTGATAATCGTGGTGGTTGGCGTGGTAATATGGGAAATAAAATGAACGTAAGGTTGGATGATTCGGATGAGTTTTTACGTATACGCAACGATAATTAATGGTATGCAACGTTGTGCGCCGTGTATTTCATGGTATGATATTCGCATGAAACGAGTAGTTGTTACATTATTATTTCTCTTGCATTTGGGAATGTTGGTGGCATGCGCCGACACGACCACGACACCCATTGTGGTAAGCGACGAGTCGTTAAATGGTGGGGGGACGAGCCCCGAGGTCACGGTAGAAAATTTTTTGAGTGACCTGAATAAGGCGCTCAAAGATCCCGCCATCAATCGTACCGATGTCCGTGATCAATGGGCAGATACGTTGTCGAATTATTTTGTGCCAGTAGAACGGGGCACCCAGCGGATTGCCATTCGGAGCTCATTAGACAATCTCGCAGCTGGTGTCGCACAGCTCAATGCCGACGAAACTGTATCGTTTGATATTCAATTCGAACCAGCGCGCCGTATCAAAGCCGAAAACGATACCGTAGTAGTCGAGGTACCCAATGCGATGATTGCAATGGTGATTAATCGTAACTCAAATCGTGGCAATGTGTCGATTTGGTCACAAAACGAATCACTTGGCTATTTAATCGGCAATAATAGCAATACATTCCCGGTTGTTCAGGTGGGGGTACGTTGGTTTTTGACCGAAAACTAATCCTCTGGGGGATTACGGATAAAGAGACGATTTAATACTCGATTGTAATGCATTGTGGGTGGATTAATACTGCTAGGTATGAAATTCACGCCTTGTTTTACAAGCGCTGGTTTTTATAAGTGAGGAGCTTGTCATGGCGTTGAAGCCACCAACACAAGAACAAAGTTTACTTGAATTATTGCGTGATTCGCTCCGTAAAGCGGTGCGTACGTGGTGGCATCGGCGCCGGCGCCCGAAATTTGGCGATGCGATTACCCATGAAGCACCAGCACAATCTGAGATGGTGGACGAAAATCAAATCGCATTTAATCTCGAAGATAACGGCCCAACGGCCATTATTCCACCCCCACCCAAACCCAAACCCAAGTCAACCCCTGCCACGCCACGTACCCCGGTTCGAAATATCGTAGCGAAAGTGACGCTCCCGAAGCTGCCACAATGGTCGTTTCCCGATATCACCACGACGTTTACGTTTGATATTTGGACGTGGTTATTTTGGGCTGGTTTGTTGTTGACGGTGGTATTGCGTTTTTATCGCATCGATACACTCCAAGGCGAGATGTATGGCGACATCGAAATCGTCCAAACCTACACCAAAAGTGTGCTTCGTGGTGATTGGCCATGGTATTTTTCGTTAAGCTCAGGCCCGCTCTATCACTACATGATTGCGCCACTGATTCATTATATTGGCACTGGTTTTGATCAAATCAAAGTCGCCTCTATTTTGACAAGTTTGGGCATTGTGGCACTCATCATGGGTACGGCTCGGCAACTGTCAGGCCGGCATCTAGGGGTGATTGCATTAGCAATCGCCGGTAGTGGCTCATGGTTGTTGTTGTTTAGTCGTTTGGGCAACTCACAAATCTTTGTGCCACTGGTCTCTATTGGTACGGTGTATGCCTTATTGCGCTATATCAATACCCAACGCGTTGGCTGGTTGTATGCGTCGGCACTAATTGCCACATTCGGCTTGTATTCGTACCCACAATCGTTTGTGGTGCCACCGGTGATGTGGTTGACGGTTGTTGTGTTGTGGCAAACCAAAGTAATCCGCAATCGCCAAGACATTGTGCGCTATACCCTGATGATGTTGTTCGGGTCATTGCCATTTATCATGATGTATGTGAGTAATCCCGATTCGATTACGGGTAACTATATCAGCGAGAAATTCGAAACGACCGACTTGGCGCCCAGCCGTATTATGGATATTTTAGGGCGAGGGGTTGGCGCATACTTTACGAGTGGCGACAACGTATTTCGGAGCAATCCGCGTGGATTAGCCCATATCGACATTATTAGTAGCGTGTTGTTTGTCATCGGAATCGCGAGTTGCTTCCGCGCTAATCTGCGTGCCAAGGCGCCGTTGTTGATTGTGCCGTTTTTGTTGTTGCATATACCATCACTGTTGGTGTTGCGCTATCCCGACCAAGTGCCGTCTGCCTCACGGAGCATTGGTGCGGCCCCATTTGCCTATCTCTTTATTGCCATGGGCTTGTACGAGATATACAACTTCCTCAAAGGCCGCTGGGCGAGTGTGGCGGGGCTCGTGGTTTTGGTGGTGTTTGGCGCATCGCTCCAACAAAACATCAATCGTTACTTTGACAAATATATTTCGAGTATGCCGTATGGCGATGTGCCGATTGGGCGTATGATTGTCAAATATGCGGATATGTTGTCTCCTGATACGTCGGTATATATTGCCGGGTGTTGTTGGCGTGACACGTCGCCAGAGCCATATTTTTCGCAATTGCAAATGCAGCACCCCACTATGCTCAAACGCTTTGATCCTGCGGATACCTTGACGTGTGACACACTCGCGCAAACAGACCGGCCAGCGGTGATAATTTGGACATTTGATACCCAACTGCCCTCACCCAATGTCGAAGCCTGTAAAGATCAATTCCGTCCCGTATTACATACCATGCCCGATGGGACACCGTTGTTTTATAGTTCGGCCTTGATTGGTACTGCCATGCCCGGAGTACCCCCCGAACCGACGCCAGAAATAAATCAAGAAACAATCGTCGTCACTGCGCCCGACAATTCACTCCTGCCACCCCCGCCCCCATCAGGCCCTGCGACCACGGATATCGTGCTCATCAATGGCGTACAAGCAAAAGTCGCGATTTCGCCGATTGATACGGGCTCGATTCCCGATTTGTTTGATAAAAACCTCGACACGCTGGTGCGTAGCGACGGTATGAGCGCGGCATTCACGCTTGATTTGCAGTTAGATCAGGCCTTGCCCACCAAAACCGTGACCTTTGCGCTGGGTGGTATGCGTAATTTTGTGGCCGATCTCATCGTCAAAACCGCCGATGGCGACCAACAATTTTCGCAGAGCTTCCCTACCGCAGAATCAGATCAAGTGGTGGTGTTTACCTTACCCTCACAATTAGCGATTACCGGGCTACAAGCGGCTATTACCGAGCAAGACGTTCCGTCTGATGTGCAAACACATATCCACGTGCGTGGCGTGGATTTTGCCCCCTAGGGGTATGACACACAAAACACCTCGGCAACTCGTACGAGTTGCCGAGGTGTTTTGTGTTTAGCGGTGTTTAGTCAGCGAGGGTTACAATGGTGCGCCCAATCCGTTCGCCGTTGAGCATGGCTACACAGGTATCGGGGACATCGGCCAAGGGGATACTATGAATCATATGGGCTAATCGAGTCCGATCCCAGCTCGCCGCCACAAACCCCCAGGCGGCATCGACATTGGCTTGTGGCCCATTGACCGATTCAATCCCGACCAGTTGCACCCCGCGTAAAATCAGTGGGTAGACGGTTAGATCGAGCTGGGCACCCCCTGCATGGCCACACATGGTGACAACGCCACCATAGGCGGTGGTGCGGATGGCTGCGCTGGCCACCGGGCCACCCACGGTATCCACCACCGCCGCCCAACGTTCGCGCTCGAGCGGTTTATCGCCAGCGATGTCTTCGCGGCTAATGACCATTGTGGCGCCACAACGGCGCAGGTCGTCTGCCAATGCTGGGCGCCCCGTGACTGCGGTGACACTATAGCCGTGTTGGGTCAATAACGCGATGGCATGCATCCCTACACCACCACTAGCACCCGTCACCAGTACCGGGCGTTCGCTGGGGGCGATGCCGGCCCGCAGAATAGCGGTCACCGACATGGCTGCCGTAATCCCAGCGGTGCCAATCGCCATCGCATCTGCTAGGGTTAATCCGGCAGGCAGGCGGGTAAGGATATCGCCAGGTTGGCGGGTCATGGTGGTGTAGCCACCAGAGCGCCGCTCGCCGATGCCACGCCCTGCGATGACGACCTGGTCGCCTACCTGCCAGCGCGGGTCATCAGAGGCGGTGACGGTGCCCGCCAAATCAATCCCCGGTACCATCGGGAAGCTCCGCAGAATAGGGGCGCGGTTAGTTACCGCCAATGCATCTTTGTAGTTGATGCCCGAATACGCCACCGCGATGGTGACATTGCCGGTTGGGAGGGTAGTGCTATCGGTGAGCTGTACAACGGGTGGGGCATTTTGGTCGGGTCGGGTCGCAAGTAATGAACGCATATGTGCTGACCTCTGTGTACAAAAAACATAGCCCTATTGTGACATAAAAACCGCCACCACATGCATAGTGCATGTAGTGGCGGTGAGCGTCTGTGATTTAGCGGACATCCGGCAGCAGTGTGTAATCGGGGAAGTTGCCGTACAAGCGCTCACCGGGCTTACCGACCGTAATCGACTGCACGAGATACTTGCCTCCCACAAAACAACCCTTCCACGACTGACCGATGCCACCAAAGGTTTCGTCGCGGTCGCCACGGGAACGGATTTTGTTGAGCCCCACTTTGTACGACCGCAAATCGCCGGCAATTTCTTTGGCGACCCGGTCATCATCACAGGCCAGCGATGATACCAGTGAGCCGTTCGAAATATTCATTTCGGCGACCAATTCTTCGACCCGGTCAACCAACACGATCGTATCGAGTGGTCCGAATGGTTCGTTGTGGTGCAAGCGGGCGTTGCGGGGTACATTGAGAATCGACGTCGGCCCAAAGTAGGCTGAGGTGTCTTGGTTGGGCAAAAAGAGCGACTCGTCGATGTCGCTTTCGTAGAGCCCAATTGCCCCTAACGAAATCGCTTCGCTTTGCATGATCCGCAACTCTTCGACTTTCTTGGCGTTGATAAGTGGCCCAAAGTCAAGGTTGGGCAAGGGATCGTTGGGGTTGTCGACCAACGTCGGATTGCCGTATTTGAGCCCCTTGAGCACGGGGATGTAGGTGTCGAGGAATTTGGGGAAGAGCTTGCGTTGTATCGCAAACCGCACATAGGCCGTACAGCGTTGTTTGCCGTAATCGTAGCCTTTTTTGAGTTGTTGAGCCAGCCCATTCCAGTCCGAAAACTCCCAGATACCGTAGACGTTGATGCCTTCCATTTCGAGCATGTAGCGCTTGTCACGGTCATACAAGCTAGCCGCAATGTCACGACCGTTGCTTTTGCCACCCACAAACGCCAAGCAGTCGACATCGGCGTTGCGTACCAAGGCCTCACTCAATTGACCGCCCGAGCCACTCACCAGCGATACGGGTAAGCCACAGCGTCGAGCGAGCGCCAATGATACCGTCAAGGCGTACAAGCCGCCATCAGTGGGAGTTTTGGCGATGACCGAGTTACCGGCGAGGACTTGCACCAACATGGCATGCACGAGCACCGACAACGGATAATTCCACGAGGCGATGTTTGAGATTACGCCGAGGGGTGTGCGTCCAGCCATTTGGGTGTCGATTTGATCGACATACCACTCGACGCCGCTGATACAGCGATCGACGTCGGTCATGGCGGTGATATAGGGCTTACCGATTTCCCAAATCAACAACCGCCCAATTAGTTCGCGGTGTTGTTTGAGCAACGCCAAGGTATCGACGACCCGTTGTTTGCGTTGATCGAGTGATACTTTTGACCAGGTTTTGAATTCTTGGGCACAATAGCGTACGGCCCGCTTGGCCTCGTCGAGGTTGAGCATGGGCAAACTGCCCATCAAGGTACCGTCTACTGGCGACATATAGGTTTTGCCGTGACCAGGGTGCCCCCATTCACCTTCCATCAAGTTGAGGACACGTCCATCACTGCTAAACGCTTCAGGCACAAGGGCTTTGGCTTGTGCGAGTAATCCGTTCCATTCCACACTGGGTGAAATCATTTTTGCCATTGAATATTTCCCTTCCTGCATACGGCTTGCAAAAATATACGCAAAAAAGGGTCTCTTTGGATGTATCAACATCAAAAAAGACAAAGGGCTTTTGCATGCCCCTTGTCTTTAGGGTGATTTTGATTGATGCTACTTTAGTAACGATGCCATTTGCTGTTGGATGGTAAGCGCGGCCCGTTCGGGCATGATGCGGGACAAAATATCCATCATTTTGGCGTCTGATCCCACAAAACTATGAAAGCGATTTGACTCAAAGGCCTCGACAATCATCGTCCCTGCCAGTGGTGCCGGCGTGGTTTTGAATTTGGCTGCCCCTTGTTTGGCCATTGCCTCGGCTTCTTGGCTAGTCATAATCCCCGAATTGACGGGCATGTTGGTGGCAATCGCACCGGGGAAGAGCACACAGACACCCACATGCGTCCCCAACAGCTCTGAACGCAACCCCTCGCTAAACAACTTAATCGCAGCCTTCGAGGCCCCATACATGGTCTGCCCGGGCACTGGCACGTAGCCACCCATGCTCGACACATTCAGGATTTGTGCTTCGGGGCGGGCCAACAGATGGGGCAAAAACTCTTTGACCATGTGTACCGTACCAAAAAAGTTAATGTTGAATACCCGGTGAATGTCGTCGTACGACAAGTCTTGTACCTTGAGAAATTTGTGGATAATCCCGGCAATGTTCATCACGCCATCGACTTGGCCATGTGCCGCAATCACGGCAGCAGGCAGGGCTGCCACTTGGGCGAGGTCGGCCACATCGACGATGTGGGTGCTGACGCGGGCACTGGCGGCACCGGCCAGATTCATGGTTTCGTCGAGGGCCGCTTGATTGATGTCGACTGCTGCAACACGGGCGCCACGGCGCAACAATTCGAGCGTGACTTCGCGGGCCATGCCATTGCCGGCACCCGTGACGACGATGACTTTTCCGTTGGTTTTCATGGATTTTTCTTTCTTTTACAGCGCCGCTACGATATGCGCAGTTCCTACTTCGATTATACGCCCGAATCACGCCAATAGTTGTTGGTTATGCCGATATTTCGTAGTATTGTGATGATGTGAATTGCATGATTTGCTGCATATAAATGCCCAATAATATTTTTTATCAGGATTAATTTTGTGTTTTTTATGAAAAAATAATCAGTGCGCGCCGTGAATTGGCAGTGCGCAAATTCTATTCTAGGCGCAGAAACACCCCACAGACACCGCGGTGTCTGTGG
>DBCF01000204.1:10839-11294 GCA_002292925.1 Roseiflexaceae bacterium UBA965
CCCATTTGGAAGGGGATAGTGGTTTTGATTCCATGGATCACGGTTTCGCCGAGGGCCCGCTTCATGCGCACGATCGCTTCTTCGCGAGTTGGGGCCCACACCAGCATTTTGGCGAGCAGGGAGTCGTAATTCCCTGGTACCGTGTAGCCGTTGTAGAGGTGTGAATCAACCCGTACGCCCGGCCCGCCTGGGGGCAAGTAGTACTGAATCTCGCCGACCGACGGCATAAAGTCGCGTTCGGGGTCTTCGGCGTTGACACGGCATTCGATGGCGTGGCCACGCAACTCGACATCGGCTTGTTGGATGGTCAAATGTTCGCCGGAGGCGATCCGCAACTGCCAGCGTACCAAATCAAGGCCGGTGACCAGCTCGGTGACGGGGTGCTCGACTTGGATGCGGGTATTCATTTCGATGAAATAGAAGTTACCCTCGGGGTCTAGCAAAAACTCCATCGT
>DBCF01000204.1:11479-11676 GCA_002292925.1 Roseiflexaceae bacterium UBA965
GACTTGGATTTCGACGTGGCGCACCTTGGGCAGGTATTTTTCGAGCAACAACGCCCCATTGCCAAAGGCGGCTTCGGCTTCGCTTTTGGCGGTGGCATAGTAGCGCACCAATTCGGCTTCGTCGTTGGCGACGCGCATGCCGCGCCCACCACCACCACCGGCCGGTTTGAGCAGTACGGGGTAGCCAATGCCCACGG
>DBCF01000204.1:11729-11872 GCA_002292925.1 Roseiflexaceae bacterium UBA965
ACGCCGGCGGCACGCATCGTCGTGCGGCCTTCGATTTTGTCGCCCATCAAACGAATGGCTTCGGGACTGGGTCCAATAAAGGTAATGCCGTATTGGGCACAAATTTCGGCAAAGTAGGCGTTTTCAGACAAAAATCCATAGCC
>DBCF01000176.1 GCA_002292925.1 Roseiflexaceae bacterium UBA965
CATGTTTTGGCGTAACAAAAAATTACCTGCTTGTAGCTTGCTGTCGATTTCTTGCATCCGTGCTAACGCCACAAACAATAAGGGCTGGCGGATGAGTTTTTGTTCGGCAAGACGGGTGGCAATCGAGTAGGTTGTTTCACCTTGTGACACCACAAATTCAAGCGGGGTATCATCCGTCCCACCTGGGCGGCGAATTTCGGCAGAGACAAGCATGACTACCGCAGTAGCCACGATTGCCAAAATCGCCAACATTAAAAACACAACACGAAAAAAACGAACCACGACAGCACCTTTCGGCAATATCTACGGCGTGGGAGTGGCTGGTAATAACGGATCAATCGTTGCAGTGGGCGGTGGTGCTGCCTCAACCGTGGCGGTCGCTTCTGTGGCTGGTGTCGCTTCTGTGACTGGTGTCGCTTCTGTGACTGGTGTCGCTTCTGGTGTGGTACTCATCGCCGGTATGCGGGTGGGGAGTAGCATGTCTTCGATGGGGAGCGCGGTATCTGGTGCACTCACCAACGATTGATTAATCCACCCTGAGCCATCACTTGAGCTAATTGACGACGTTGCCGAACGCTGGGCACCGAGCTTGATTTTGAACCAGGTACGATCGGGCGTGGTGGCGAGATAGATTATCTCGTCGTTTTCAACCACTTGACCGACCACATTATTGGTTTGAATAGCAGGTTGGCTCCGCACATTGCCTGGATTGATAATCAGACCGGTGACGGTTTGGGCAACCCCTGGTGTGGGGGCCACCGCCGTATCAATGGTGGGGGTGATTTCGGGTTCAGGGTTGATTACCCCATCCGCAGTGGTGGTAGCGGTGGCGGTTGGCTGGATGCCAATCGTGCTGACTTCATTGCGTACCCGCTCGAGTACATTCCACGCCAATACCAGCGCTAACAACAACACGACAGTCGAAATCGCCGTTTTGAGGATGTCCATGGCTTTGACAAACAGGTTACTTCCCTGCATTTGGTCAATCGCACTTTGGGCGACCCCCGCAATTGATTCACCCCAGGTCGTTTTGCTTCGATCGTCGCGGGCAATTTTGCGGAGCGCAAACAAGGCACGGGTGTTGCCAACCACCGACAATGACCGGACCACGCTCCAGCGTACATTGCTGTTGGGGTGGTTCAAGGCATTAATCAATGGCTGAGATGCGCGGCGATCACCGATTTCACCGAGGATTTCGGCAGCCCGGTACGCAATCAACCATGGGCCTTCGGGATTGAGCGCATTAAACAATGCGGGCAGTGCCGCTGCGCCTAGTGACACCAATTCTTCGGGGGCATGAAGATGTGCCGGACTGTCAGGGTCACCAAGTGATTGCACCAAGGTGACACAGCGATCATACACGACACCCGATGTTGCGATGGGCGCTGTTTGCCCATTGCCACCTACCGAAGTAGATACGGTTTGCAATAACTTGTCGAGGTATGAATTTGCACTGGCACGAGTGGTACGGTTTTTGAGTAAATCACGCTGACGAATTCGCAACTGGGTCGACTGACTTGTTTCGGCATTGGCTCGGTCAGTGGTGCCTCGTCGTGGGTCGCGTGGGCGGGTATCTTGATCCATGCTGTCAACTCTATCCTACATACAGAGTGAAATTGTGAACACAACAAAGCATTACTGTGCAATTACATATCATTGTAGCATCATCAATTACTGACCGTCAACGTTTCGGCACGCGGGTAATTGCTCCCTTTGCTAAAAATCTACTGATTTGACTCGATTATGGCGCACCTGACCTCGTTTTTTACTGATTGGTCGTGCAATATGCGGGTATTTGTTGAAAGAAATTCTCGTCGGCGTTTGGGCGCATAGACAATGCTGGCACCATTTTGTCCGTTGCTACCGGTAGCGTAGTTTGCTTGATAACACTGCGACAGGACCACGATTTATTGGTTAGAATCAAACTCACGGTACAATAAACACGCAACCGAAATCGGTATCCAAAGGATTCGCAATGACTGGTTTTTTGGCTGATGCTGACCTGACTGCCAACGTGATTGAACTCCGGCGGCAACAAATCACCGATTACATTGATTTAACAAGTAGCAACCCCACCAGTAATGGGTTGCTCTTTCCCGCTGATATTTTGGCTGATGCGGCTGCGCCGTATTGGCAGACCCGGCGCTACCAACCCAATCCTCGTGGTTTGTTGCCAACCCGCCAAGCGATTGCTGATTATTATGCCCAGCGCACCCCGGCGCTAATCATCGATCCTGAACAAGACATATTTGTCACTGCCAGCACCAGCGAGGCCTACGCACTGTTGTTTGCCTTGCTGACGAATCCCGGTGATAACGTGCTAGCACCCCAGATTTCATATCCGTTATTTGAATACTTGGCCGCAATGTTCCGCATCGAATTGCGGAGCTACCCCCTCGACCCACAGCGGGGCTGGCGTATCGACCCGTGGCAACTCGCCCGCCTCAGTGACGAGCGTACCCGCGCGGTGTTGATTGTGTCACCCCACAACCCCACCGGCATGGTGGTCAAACAAGCGATTCCGGTGTTGCAATGGCTGGGGTTGCCGATTATTTGCGACGAAGTCTTTGCTGAAATGCCCTACGCCATTCCCCATGTCCCCCCATTGGCGGCCTTGATGCCCCAATTGCCGATTTTCACCCTCAATGGCATCTCAAAAATGTTTGCTTTGCCTGATTTAAAACTGGGCTGGGCGGTGGTGAATCCGTCGGCTCGTCAATACACCGACCGCCTCGAAGTCCTCAATGATACCTTGCTCGGGGCCAATGCCTTGACCCAATTTATGTTGCCGACGATTATGCAACGTGGCCATGAGTTTGTGGGGCAGCAACGACAGGTGATTCAAAAAAACATCGCTACCGTCATGAATATGCTGGCGGATGTCGATTGCGTGCGGGTGCGGGCCCCCGATGCCGGCTATTACCTATTTATCGAAGTGCTGACGCCCCAAGACGAAGAAGCGGTAGTGCTGCAGTTGCTGGACGCCGGCGTCTTTGTCCACCCCGGGTTTTTCTTTGGCTATGACCAAGGGTGCTTTGTGGTGCTGTCGTGTTTGGTGGCTGAACCCCGACTTTCGCTCGGTGTGCAACGCTTGATTGCCGGATTACGTCTGATTGTGGCGTCAGATTCTTAACGCTGCTTTTTGTTTTAAGGAAAAAAATGAGTAACGACCATTCCACCGCCGATGAACAACTCTTACTAGCCCCCCACGAAAGCCGCCCGTTTAATCGTACCGATACCTGGCGGGTATTGCGCATCATGAGTGAATTTGTGGCCGGCTTCGATGATTTGGCGACCCTTGGCCCGGCGGTGACGCTGTTTGGGTCGGCCCGCATCAAAAGTGACGACGACCTTTATCAAGCCACCGTCGATACTGCGCGTTTGATTGGTGAGGCCGGTTACGCCATCATTACTGGCGGTGGTCCCGGTGTAATGGAAGCCGGCAACCAAGGGGCGCGTTTGGCGGGAGTACCGTCAATCGGGCTCAACATCGAATTGCCCTTTGAACAACACGTCAATCCCTATGTCAGCCAATCACTCGAGTTCCGGTACTTTTTTGTGCGCAAAACGATGCTGGTGAAATACGCCACGGCGTTTGTCTTTTTCCCCGGCGGATTTGGCACCCTCGACGAGTTGTTTGAAGCGGTTACCTTGGTCCAGACGGGCAAAGTTCATAACTTCCCCATCATTTTGTACGATTCTCAATATTGGCATGGGTTACTGCAATGGTTGCGCACCAATGCGGTGGAGCGTCGCATGTTGAGTGAAGCCGAACTCGCGTTGTTGCAGATTGTCGATACTCCCGCCGCCGTGCGCGACATTATCGTGGCAGCGACAGCCGATCACGCCACGCGTGAGCAAGCTGCCCGTGATGAATTGGCGCGTGTCCATCGCCAAAAGTAGTTCGGCGCTACGGTGGTTGTGCGTTTATTCTTTGGATTCATCGGCGGTAATTTCATCGAGCAAATCGTTTTGCCAGCGCTCGAGCCAAGTGAGTGCGGCATGCAGGCGTGAGGGGGGCATGGCGCGGAGCGAATGAATCTGGAATACCCGCACCAACCCCACAAAAATCCCCAAGTAGTCGTTGCGTTTGCGCAAGGTGGCCGAGGTCATGGCGGTTTGGCGGGTCATTTGTACCAATTGAGTGGCACCGTCATCGCTGAGATGGGCAGCGGTTTGCGATTCGTGTTGGGCGATTTGGGCATCGAGCTCGCGTTCGCCGAGGAGTTGATGGCGCGCCACCGCGGCGATTTCTTGAGCTTGCACATAGGCTTGGTCGAGGTTGTCTTGTTGATAGCGGGCGCCCACAAAGACATCTTGGGTGGTGGCGCCGTTGGGCTTGAATTGTTGCCACAACACCGAAGCGACTTCGTGTTGCCATTGTGCCAGCAAACTGCCCGGTTTGCTGGGGAGCATGCTCAACCACAACGGCACCAAATCGACCCGCAGGCAGAGCGCCGGTAGGCGATTGCCGTGTTCATCGTTGATCCACAGGGGCTTGAGGCCGGCGGCCAGCACGGGGATGCGCCGCAGGGCGCGTTCGTAGCTGGCAGGCGCCAACCCCACACTGCGCAACACGTGACGTACCGGGATGTATTGTTGGTTGGGGTCAATCCCCAACATGGTCAAAATGTCGGCAGTCGCATAGAATGACGTAGGAATGGTGGGCATACCGGTCTCCGTTGTAATGGATGTATGGCGGGTTTTGGCGCAGTATTGCGCCGTATGCTGATAATAGCATGTTGGCTACGTCGTGTGGAATGGCGCACGGCGCTACGGGAGGAATCTATGGCGCGGGTGCTTTATTTTGATTGTTTTTCGGGTATCAGTGGTGATATGACCCTCGGCGCCTTATGTGACGTGGGGCTTGATGTAGCTGCATTACGTACCATGCTCGACGGTCTGGCCGTGCCAGGCTGGCAGATCGAGGCCCGTGCCGAAATGCGCAGCTGGTTGTCAGGCACTCAAATGTATGTCGAGGCCCCCGAGCAGACCACCCATCGTCATTTGCACGATGTCACCCAAATCATCAGCCAAGCCCAACTCCCCGAGCGGGTCAAACGCGATGCGGTGGCGATGTTTACCACGTTGGCCGAAGCCGAAGCCAAGGTGCATGGCGTCACCCCCAACGACGTTCACTTCCACGAAGTGGGGGCCCTCGATGCCATCGTTGATATTGTGGGGGTGGCGGCCGGACTCTATTTGTTGGGGATTGATAAAGTCTACGCCTCGCCATTGCCATTGGGCAACGGCTGGGTACGGGCGGCGCATGGCGAATTGCCCGTGCCCGCGCCGGCCACGCTCAATATTTTGAGTGCGGTGCAGGCGCCGATTATCCCCGATGCCGCCACCTTTGAGTTGGTGACCCCCACGGGGGCAGCAATCGTGGCCACCTTGGCAGAATTCCGGCGCCCCGCCATGAATATCACCCGGGTGGGGTACGGTTTTGGTCGCAAAAAGAGTGAGCGGCCCAATGCCTTGCGCGTCTGGTTGGGCGATACGGCCACCCCCGTTGATACCGTCATCCAACTGGAATGTAACATCGACGATCAAACAGCCGAACAATTGGCATATGTGTGTGAATTGTTGATGCAACAGGGGGCGCGTGACGTCTGGCAAACGCCGATTGTGATGAAAAAAGGGCGGGCCGCCGTCATGTTGTCGGTGTTGTGCGACGATCCCCACGAAGCGGCGTTGGTCGACACACTGATGCGCCAAACTAGTACCCTTGGCATGCGCCGCCAAATCGTCGAGCGCCATGTAGCCGAGCGGGCATTTACGACGGTGACTACGCCCTATGGTGATATTCGTGTGAAGCACAAAACATGGCAAGGTGATGCGGTGGCGGCCGCCCCCGAATACGCTGATTGTGCCGCGGCTGCCCGCCAACACAATGTGTCAATTCAACAAATTTATACCGTAGTTCAAGCATTGTTAACACAACGATGATATATAGTAGGTTTTTTTCGTGTATACTACTAGTATCCAACTGTGTCTTAATGAAAAGGCAATGTGACCACGATGGTCGGCGATTGGCGCCAAGCCATTGTCATGTATGAGGAGGATTGACGTTGGAATTATTGCAAACAATCAAAAACCGCATCGCATTGGTATTCCCAGGCCAAGGATCGCAGTACGTGGGCATGGGGCGTTTGTTGTACAACGTTTCACCGGCAGCGCGGCGTATTTTTGATCGTGCAGATGAAGTCCTAGGATTCTCACTTACCACGCTCTGTTTTGAGGGACCTCAAAGCGAGCTCGATGATACGATGAATGCGCAACCAGCGATTTTGGCGGTAAGTATCGCCTGTCTCGATGCCTTGCGTGAGCGTCTCAACCCCCTCGGTATCAATGTATTACCGGCCATGGTGGCTGGCCATAGTCTCGGTGAGTTTACCGCCATGGTGGCCGCCGGCGCGCTCGAATTCGAAGAAGCCTTGTTGTTGGTGCGCGAACGCGGCCGCTTGATGAAAGAATCCTCCATCGAGCGCCCGGGTGGCATGGCTGCGGTGATTGGTTTGAACGAACAACAACTCCAAGCAGTGGTCGACGAATCACAATCCCACGGCGTGGTGACTATGGCGAACTCCAATTCACCTGGCCAAACGGTGCTGTCGGGCGAAGTGGGAGCGTTATTGTGGGCCATGGATTTGGCCAAAGCCCGCGGTGCCAAACTGGTGCAACGCTTGGCCGTATCGATTGCCTCGCATTCACCGTTGATGCAACAAGCCTCGGTGCATTTTTCTGAATTGTTGAGCCATGTCAACATGCGCCCACCAATCGTGCCGTTGATTGCCAACATTAGCGCTCAAATGCTTAATTCGGTCGAAGAATTGCGCCACGAGCTCAACGGTCAATTAACCCGCCCGGTGCAATGGACCAATAGCGTGCATACTATGGTCGAACATGGCGTCGAGACCTTTATCGAGCTTGGCCCCAAACAAGTATTGACTGGCTTGATTCGCCG
>DBCF01000170.1 GCA_002292925.1 Roseiflexaceae bacterium UBA965
CTCCAGCCTGCTGCGGCTCCAGCCTGCTGCGGCTCCCCAGCAAAAAATCCCCCCGCCTCACCTTGCGGATGAGTCGGGGGGATTGCATACGGATATGATTACCCGACCGACCCTTCCATTTCGAGTTGGATGAGGCGATTGAGCTCGACGGCGTATTCCATCGGCAATTCGCGTGTAAACGGCTCCATGAAGCCCAACACAATCATAGACATCGCTTCGGCTTGTGAGATACCGCGGCTCATCAGATAAAAGAGTTGCTCTTCACCAATCCGCCCCACCGTGGCCTCGTGTGCCAAGGTGACTTTGGCTTCTTCGACTTCGATATAAGGGATGGTGTCTGATTTCGACTGGTTGTCGAGAATCAAAGCATCACAATTCACGTTGATTTTGGCGCCAGTAGCCCCTGGGTGCACCTTGACCAACCCACGATAGGTGGTTTTGCCGCCGCCCTTTGAGACCGACTTGTTGGTGATGACGCTGGTGGTGTCAGGTGCGTTGTGCACCATTTTGGCACCGGCGTCTTGGTGTTGGCCTTTGCCGGCATATGCCACCGACAACACTTCACCACGGGCGCCCCGACCCATCAAATAGACCGAAGGGTACTTCATGGTCAAGCGTGAACCGATGTTGCCATCGACCCATTCCATGCTGGCGTCTTCGTAGGCCACGGCCCGCTTGGTCACCAAGTTGAAAATATTGTTGGCCCAGTTTTGGATGGTGGTATAGCGGAACTTGCCGCCCTTTTTGACCACAATCTCAACCACGGCCGAATGCAACGAATTGGTGGAGTATTGTGGCGCCGTGCACCCTTCGATGTAGTGCGCTGACGCGCCTTCGTCGATGATAATCAAGGTGCGCTCAAATTGCCCCATGTTTTCGGCATTGATACGGAAGTAAGCCTGCAAAGGAATGTCGACGTGTACTCCCTTGGGTACATACACAAACGACCCACCCGACCATACCGCCGTATTCAAGGCTGCGTATTTGTTGTCAGCCGAAGGAATGATGGTACCGAAATATTGTTTGAACATTTCGGGTTGCTCTTTGAGGGCGGTGTCGGTGTCGAGGAAGATGACCCCCAACTTTGACCATTCTTCGCGGAGCGAGTGATAAACCACTTCTGATTCGTATTGGGCACCGACACCGGCCAAGAACTTGCGTTCGGCTTCGGGGATACCCAAGCGCTCAAAGGTGTTTTTGATTTCGTCGGGCACGGCATCCCAGTCGGTCGCCGGTTTGTCACCAGCTCGCACAAAGTAGTGGATGTCGTCGTAGTTGAGATCCAGCAAATCGGGGTTGCCCCAGGCACCGTCGATTGGTGTCGGCTTGCTATAAAAAATCGCCAAGGCTTGTAAGCGACGCTTGAGCATCCACTCAGGCTCGCCCTTCATCATCGACAATTCGCGGACAACGGATTCGCTCAGGCCTTTGCCCGACTTAAAGACGTAGTTTTCTTCTTGGCGAAATCCGTATTTCGAGTAGTCAAACGACAACTCATTTGCTTCTACAGTCATTGACGTTCCTTCCTGAATCTTAATCCAACTCATCCGTAGTAATGTTTTGCCCGAGGTAGCGATAGACGCCTACCTTGAGCGCCTTTAAGGACAACAGTGCACATTTGAGGCGCACAGGGTTTTTGTCGAGGGGCAATCCAATCAAGTCCAACAATTCGGCTTTGCCGTATTGGCGGACTTGATCGAGGTCCATGCCGATTAATTCATCGGTGAGCATCGAGGCAGCCGCTTGACTCACGGCGCACCCTTTGCCCGAAAAAGCGACTTCTGTGATTTTGTTATCGACAATCCGCAAATCGAGGCGGATGCGGTCACCACACAGCGGGTTGTGTTCTTCTTGTGAGACATCATGAGGATCGAGCGTCCCAAAATTATGGGGATAACGATGATGCTCAAGAATCAAGTCACGGTACATGTCACTCATAGGTATCCCCTAATTTCTAGCCGAACAATTGCTTCACTTTGCTCAACCCACGAACCAGTCGGTCGATATCGTGGGTGTTGGTATAAAGATAACACGAGGCCCGTACGGATGATGGCACATCGAGTGCCACATGCAGTGGTTGGGTACAATGATGCCCCGCCCGTACCGCCACACCCTCGCCATCGAGGATTTGGGCGATGTCGTGCGGGTGTACCCCCGTCATACTAAACGCCGCCATGGCACCACGATCGGCACCAACCGGTGGCCCATACCACGTCACTTCGGGCACTTCATCGAGGCGCTCGATCAGATACGCACTCAATTGATGCTCGTAGGCGGCGATATTGGCCATACCAATGTCCATCAAATAGGTCACCGCCGCACCTAGTGCGATGGCTTCGCCAATCATCGGCGTGCCTGCTTCGAAGCGCGCTGGGACATCGGCATAGGTGGATGATTCGATGGTCACGGTTTTGATCATCGAGCCACCACCGAGGAAGGGCGGCATGGCGTCGAGCAAGGCTTTGCGGCCCCACAATACGCCAACGCCAGTTGGTCCAACCATTTTGTGGCCACTAAATGCCAAAAAGTCGATATCCAAGGCTTGTACATCAACCGGCATGTGTGGCACACTTTGGGCACCATCAACCAATATCAACGCCCCGACAGCATGCGCTTTGCGGGTCAGCTCGGCGATTGGGTTAATCGTCCCGAGTACATTGGATTGATGGGTGATGGCGAGCATTTTGACCCCTTGGAGCAGCGTGTCGATGTCGTCCAACACCAAACGCCCTTGGGAATCAATGGGGATGGCGCGCAGTACGGCACCAGTGCGTTGGGCGATGAGTTGCCACGGCACGATGTTGGAGTGATGTTCCATTTGGGTCAGCAAAATCACATCACCAGCCCGCAGATTACTCCCACCCCAGGCGTGGGCCACCAAATTAATGGCTTCGGTGGTATTGCGAGTGAAAATCACCTCACGGTGGTGAGTGGCGTTGATAAGCAACGCCACTAGCCCCCGCGCCCGTTCGAATTCGAACGTGGCTTGTTCACTCAACTGGTACACGCCACGATGCACGTTGGCGTTGGTGGTGCGGTAATAGTCTGCCAACGCCGAAATCACCGCTTCGGGTTTTTGCGACGATGACGCACTATCAAGAAACGCCACCGGGAGCTCACTGGGCAACTGCAAAATCGGAAACTGACTACGAATAGTAGCCACATCAAACGGCGCCTTAATCATGAGCGTACCTTTACCGCGTGACTAGATCCGGGCAGAGATATCTGCCGTGACTTGCTCACGCAACGTATCGAGCGGAATACGATCGAGCACAGACTCAAAAAAGCCCATCACAATCATATGAACCGCATCGGATTTGGGAATACCACGAGCCTGCATATAAAACAACTGCTCATCGTCGACTTCGCCACTGGTCGAGGCGTGGCCGGCTTTCTGCACGTTGTTGGTGTCAATCTTGAGTCCGGGAATTGAGTCGCTCCGTGCTTGGGGGGACAAATGCAAGGCATGTTCTTCGAGACGGGTCACCGTGTCGGTGCTACCACCTTCGATTTTGATCATGCCGTCAAATGTGGCATACCCACTGCCTTTAACCACCGTCTTGAAGTCCATGTGGGCTTCGGTGGCACGACCGACGTGGCGCAACCATGGAGCCGTCAACAAGCGTTGGCCTTCACCGGCCACCGTGGCTGCCGTCCAATCGACCCGTGAGCCATTGCCCACCAGGTTTGTTTCGGCGTCGATATGTTGATGAGCAGCACCAGTGTTGACCGACGTCCAGACAATCGTGGCATCATTGCCCACTTTGGCGACTTGATGCCCCATGTGATGAACGTTGGCGCCCCAGGTCTGCATGCTGGTGTATTTGAGCGTGGCCCCCTCACCGAGGATGAGTTCACTTGCCACCACTGCAAACGGGCCGCCGTCGCCGGCATACTGCTCGATGAGTGATAATTGTGCGCCACGTTCGAGTACCACGAGGTTCCGTGCAACCAATGTATTACCGGCACCAAAGCCTTGGAGCAAGTGCAATGGGACGCTGGCTTCGTGGTTTTTGGGGACATAGACGAACCAGCCATCGCGCCACGTCGCCGCATTCAACGCCGCATATTTGCTAGCATTGAATGACACCGCGCTGCCGAGGTGGGCTTTGACCAAATCGCCGTGCTCACGCACTGCTTGACTGAGTGGCATCACCACCACGCCATCCGGGATGGCACTCCCAAGTTGGGATGTACTTGTCGTAGCGCTGAATTCCATGTCGGCCAACGCAAACGCCGTCAAATCAGTGCGCCGCCACAAGGGGACTGCACCTTCGTTGACATGCTGCCACGCCGCTTGGCGCCATTGCTGGAGCCACGTGGGTTCACTCGCGACCACAATATCTTGAGCGGTCAGCGCCGCAATCACAGGGAGCTTAGTTAGCATTGCCGAACACTTCCTCCCTGATGAAGTCGTAGCCACGCTCTTCGAGCTCGAGGGCCAATTCGGGACCACCCTCACGCACGATACGCCCTTCCATCATGACCGACACGCGGTGTGGTTTGATGTAGTTGAGCAAGCGTTGATAGTGGGTAATCACCAACACGCCCATCTCGGGGTTTTGGGTTAACAAGGTGTTGACCCCTTGTGATACCACTTTGAGGGCGTCGATGTCGAGACCTGAGTCGGTTTCGTCCATAATCGCCATCGATGGTTTGAGCATCGACATCTGCAAAATCTCGACGCGCTTCTTTTCGCCACCACTAAAACCATCGTTTAAGTAGCGCCGGGCAAAGCTATCATCGACACCGAGGGCGGCCATTTTTTCGCGGATTTCTTTGCGGTATTGGGCCATCGGGATGGCCGTCTCGCGCGTATCTTTGCCAGCCACCGAGCGGTGGGCATTGACTGCAGCCCGCAAGAAGTTGGCAACAGTCACGCCGGGGATCGATACGGGGTATTGAAATGCCAAAAACAACCCCAATTTGGCGCGCTCATCAACGGGGAGTTCGAGCACGTTTTGGCCCTTGTACCATACTTCACCGCTAGTAACGGTGTATGAGGGGTGCCCCATGATGGTATTCGAAAGGGTACTTTTGCCACTGCCGTTGGGTCCCATGATGGCATGAATCGTGCCTGGGGTAACGGTCAAATTGACACCCTTGAGGATTTCTTTATCGCCAATATTGGCATGTAAGTCTTTGATGACCAATTCCATTGAAACACTAACTCCTTAATTACACGAATAGACAGAACACTTTGTAGACGTTTATTCAACGAGCGCAATCGTATTGTCGCCCGCGGCTACCGAAAAACTACAGACCCGCGACCCAGATCGAATCGACGTTTCGTTTTGGATGGAATGCCCCAATACCTGCTCAAGCATGTGCTTTTCCATCGCACAAACCCCCGCATGATCCATGGCAACTTCATGGTACGGGCACGCATAAAAGGTGAATCCTTGGGAATCGGGTTGGACTTCTACGGGAATCCCGCGTGATTCCATCATTTTTTGGACATTGCCCATCCGACTTTCGAGGTTACCTTTGCCCGCCTGTTGATACCCCTCGGCCAAACGCTCACTCACACTGTCGAGGAGCTGTGTCAAGCCTTGTTCGCCTTGCTGCCGCGCAATCTCGTCGAGCAATACGGTAACCAAGGTGTCGTAACTGCGTGGGAATACATCACGGGCTTGCTCGGTCAACGAGTAGACAATTCGTGGCCGGCCACGCCCGTTGCGAATCAAACGAGTCGCGATGTACCCGCGCGCATCGAGATTGATGAGGTGCTCACGCACTGCAGTGGTACTCACCCCCAGTTCAATTTCGAGTTCACGAATGGTGGCTTCCCCGTTGCGTTGCAAAAAGGTAAGAATCTGGCCAACGGATGAATCTGCCGAAAATGGTGTAGATTGCATAACCCCACCCCTTTCTCTAACCTAATACACTATACCAAAGATAGATGATATACGCCAATTATTTCTATAAAAACTGTATTAAATCGATTTACCCCTCTACAATCAATGACGTCAAGAGTTGCTCAACAGTTCCAATCGGCACATTCCGGACAATTTCGGCCTGCCCAATCGTACGTGGTAAGGCCCAGCGCAACTGCCCCGCTTGGACTTTTTTGTCACGGTGCATTACATCGAGTAGCTGTGTGACGGTAATACCGGGCGGAATCGCAGTAGGCAGTTGATAATGCTGCAAAATAGCAGTTTGGCGTTGGATAAGTTGATCATCACACAGCCCGAGGGTGTGAGCGAGGCGGGCTTCGACCTGCATCCCAATCGCAACTGCTTCGCCATGGAGCAACACGCCATACCCCAACAATTGTTCGAGGGCATGACCCACGGTATGGCCATAATTGAGCAACATGCGTTCGGCTTGCTCGCGCTCGTCGATATTGACCACGTCAACTTTGACGGCCACTGCCCGCCGCACCAGGGTCGCATCAAAAAAAGCTTGCTGGGGATCGGCTTGTGCCAAATCGGCAAAGAGTTGGGCATCGCGAATCACACCGTGCTTGATGGCTTCAGCCCAGCCTGCGGCTAATTCACGGGCGGGCAAGGTTTTGAGCAGATTGACATCAGCCAGCACGAGGCGGGGTTGATGAAATGCGCCAATCATGTTTTTGCCCAAGGGGTGATTAATACCGGTTTTGCCCCCGACCGCACTATCAACCATCGCTAACAAGGTGGTAGGCATTTGCACACAGGCAATACCCCGCACAATGGTAGCCGCGGCAAAGCCCGCCACATCGCCAATCACGCCACCACCCAACGCCACGATGATATCGCTCCGTTCGACGCGCTGACTGAGCAGATGGTCATAGATGGTCATCAATGTGGCACTGTCTTTGCTGGTTTCGCCACCAGGTAAAATCAAGAGCGTGCTGGCATCGCCACATGCAGACTGGAGCTGCGTCGCCACGGACTGCAAGTGTTGATCAGCAACAATATGGACACGGCCACGCAGGCCGAGCTGTGTGAGGTATATGGGCAACTGTTGCCAACAATCTGCGGCAACGATAACTGGGTAGCCAAGGCCGGCGGTCACCTGAAGGCTGTCATTCATGGGGATCCTCCTGTGGGGCACCATAAATCGCGGGCAACAACATGGCAATCCGGGCAGCCACGGCGCTAGCATGAATCCCATCGGTCAAAATATGCAGATCGGCAATGGCCCGATACAGGCTCGCTCGTTTTTGGCGCATCTGTTCGAGTCGCTCGTGCGGGTTATCGCCTTGGAGCAACGGGCGGGGCTGACGATGATTTGATATCCGGGCAATGATGGCGCTACTTGTGGCGTCCAACCACACGACAAATGCCTGTTCGCGGATAACATCACAATTCGCCGGCACCGTGACAATCCCACCACCAGTGGCAACCACTGCAGGTGGTGTCGCAAGTACCCGTCTGAGCACGGCACTTTCGAGTTCCCGAAAAGCTACTTCGCCACGACTCGCAAAGATGTCGGCGGCGCTCTGGCCAGTTTCGGCTTCGATGATGGCATCGGTGTCATGCAACGGGTAATTGAGGCGGGTCGCCAAATAGCGCCCCACCGTTGATTTGCCTGATCCACTCAGGCCGATCAACACAATACTCCCCTGTTGCCGCACTACGCCATTCATGCCACGCGCTCCTCCCAATCCATATCCTTTCTATTCTACTATGCTATAGCATGTGCATCAACGAAAATCACACTTATTCCCTAAAGAATAGAGAAAAATCATTTTCAACGTATGAAGTATGAAGCAGAAAGGAGGAAGGGCGCCATGCAATGTACAGACGCAGCCTGCTGCGACTCCCCA
>DBCF01000154.1 GCA_002292925.1 Roseiflexaceae bacterium UBA965
TGCGGCGCCACGGCGGGTGATTATCACCGGCATGGGGAGTTCGTTTTATTCAGCCTATCCCGCCATGCTCAAGCTATTTGCAGCGAGTTGGCCGGTGATGCACATCGAATTGTCTGAGTTGTTGCATTTTGGCCATCAAGCCTTGACCCGAGACACGGCCTTGATTGTGATTTCGCAATCGGGTGAAACCATCGAAGCGGTACGTTTGCTCAATGACCGTCACCCCCAATCGTTGTTGATTGCCGTCACCAATAACCCCAACGGCACGTTGGCCCGGCATGCCAATCACGTCATCCCGCATATGGCCGGGCCAGAGCGGGCAGTGGCCACCAAAACATACACCACGTCGCTGTTGGCCCTAACGATTTTGGCTGGCCGGGTAGTGGGTGATGCCCCCGCCCAAATCGCCGATCAATTGTTGCCCGCCCTCGAAGCCCAGCGCCGGGTGCTGACCCAATTTGACCCGCAGAGTTTGCCTGCAGAATGGCGCCAAGCCGGGCCGATTACCTTTGTGGGGCGTGGCCCGTCGTATGCCACGGCGCTGGCAGGGTCGTTGTTGTTCAAAGAAACTGCCCGCTTGTCGGCAGATGCCTTGAGCAGTGCCCAGTTTCGTCATGGCCCACTCGAAATCGCCGGCCCTGGCCATCGTGCCGTGATTTGTGCAGGTCCTGGGGCAACGTTTGCTTATGACATGCGCCTCGCCGACGAATTACATGCCTGTGGGAGCGAAGTATGGTTGATTGGTCCGGTACAGACGACTCGGCGTTACCCGACCTTGGCGTTGCCACAATTGGCGTTTGCCCCGCTGGCCGAAATCATCCCCTTGCAATTGGCGGCCCGCGCCATGACATTGGCCTGTGGTTTGGTGCCCGGAGAATTTGCCCGGATTGGCAAAGTAACTGACAGCGAATAATGTTGGTGTTGAGAGGAGGTCGTCATGAACGACGCACATGTATTGCAGCTCCTGCGTGAACTCTGTGATATTCCGGGCCCGAGTGGCTACGAAGCCGCCGTGCGTGACTACCTCGTCCAACGTTGGCAACCGCTGGCACAGGAAGTCATCATTGACCCTGTGGGGAATTTGCTGGTCAAGGTGGGTGGCCAAGGCCCGCGGGTACTCATCCAAGCCCACATGGACGAAATCGGCTTTGTGGTGCGGAGCATCACCGACGACGGCTTTTTGCTGCTCGATACGGCCCAAGGTGCCCGCCGCCAATCTCCGGATCGACGCTATATGATTGGCCAAACGGCTCAAGTATTGGGGCGGAACGGCGTGGCGGCGCGGGGGATTTTTGCAGCAGCCAGCGGCCATGTGATGACCTTGCCCCAACTCGACAAAGCACATCTAGGCTTCGAAGACATTTTTGTGGATATTGGCGTGACGAGTCGTCGCGAAGCCGAATTATTTGGCGTGCATGTGGGGTCAGCGGTGATTTGGTATCGGCCATTACAGCGCGTCGGTCGCTACGTCAGTGGCAAAGCCATGGATGACCGCATGCCACTCGCAATTATGGACGTATTGCTCCATGACCTCGATGTGGCGACGTTGGGATGTGAGCTGTGGTTGGGCGCAACCATCCAAGAAGAAAATGGCTTGCATGGCGCGCGGGCTATGGGCATCCGTGGCAATTTCGCCATGGCCTTGGCCCTCGATGTCGGGCTGACCGGTGATGTGCCGACAGTGGGGCTGCGTGAATACGACGCCCGCCTCGGTGGTGGTCCCACGCTGGTGCACAAAGACGCCGCGATTCAGTATGACCGGCGTTTGTTGTGGCATTGTGCCGATTTGGCGAGCCAAGCGGGCATCGCGTATCAACATGGTGTCTATGCCAATTATGGCTCAGATGGTGCGGCATTCATTGATGGCGGCATCCCCGCCTTGCTGATTGGTATCCCCACACGGTATACACATACCGCCTTTGAGATGGTCGACCCCACCGACATCGATGCCACAATTCGCTTATTGCATGCCTTTGTGCAACAGCCGCCGCTGTGGTAGTTTTTTCGTAGCATGTTTTGTTGGTAAAGGAATGGGCGATGCGACAACGGCAAGCAGTAGTGCTCGGTGGTGGAGGTGGGGCAAGTGTCGCATTACACGCGCTCCCCGATACATTTCACAAAACGGCTATTATTGCCGTGACCGATACCGGCCGATCGACAGGGGTGGCACGCACCATTGGTGGTGATATGCCGGCACCTGGCGATATCCGCGCTACGATTGCTGCCACTGCCCAAAACGCCCAATTTGCACAGCTTCTGCAACATCGCTTTGACGGCACGGGGATGCCCGATTTAGCAGGAATGGCCATGGGTAACCTAATGCTGGCCGCCTTGTATCGTGAGCTTGGTGACTTTGCCGCGGCGGTGGCAGCCTTGGCCACACTTGCGCAATCTGCCGTGACGGTATTACCGGTGAGTGCGGTGAGCACCCAACTCTGTGCCCATTTGATTGATGGCAGTGACCACATCGGTGAGTTCGCCGTGCGTGCCCCCCACAAAGCCCCCATCGCCACCTGTCGCCTGATGCCACCGGCACCCGCAGTGCCGGCGGCGTGTCAAGCGATTCGCGATGCCGACATTGTCCTAATTGGGCCAGGCAGTTTTTATACCACCCTCCATGCCGTCTTGTTACCTGATGGCATCCGCGCAGCCCTCGCCGATTGTCGCGGTAAAGTGGTGTATGTGGCCAACACCACCACCCAAACCGGACAGACAGAACACCTCGACATCGTCGGGCATGTGGCAGTAATGGCCGCATTGTTGGGGGCAGGGGTGCTCGATGTGGTGCTGCTCAATAATCGTCCTGCGACGGCCAATCAGATTGCCGCGTTGGGGCGTGAAGGCTTGCACCCATTGATCCTCGCCCCCGAAGATATTGATTTGATTACTGCCATGGGGATTCAGGCCTTGGCCATGCCACTGAGTGAAGTAGCCGATGCGCAACGAGTCTTGTGGAACAAACAAGATACCGTGCGCCACGATATCGCGGCCTTGCGTGCCGCAATAATGACAGTGTTGTCATAAAAGGAGCCTGTGATGTCCCATATGCCCAACCATGCCCCCCTCGCCACCTTCCAGGAATACAGCCCCGCCGAGATGGCGCAACGGGCGACGGCTTTTCGCGAGCAGATGCAACGGCGGCGCTCGATTCGCATGTTTCGCGATCAAGCGGTGCCCCAGCAGATTATCGAAGAAGTGATTCGCACCGCAGGGACGGCGCCGAGTGGTGCCAATCAACAGCCGTGGCACTTTTGTGCGGTGAGGAATCCTGACATGAAGCACCGCATTCGCATCGCCGCCGAGCAAGAAGAGCAGGCGTTTTATAGTGGTCGTGCCCCCACCGAATGGCTCAATGCCTTGGCGCCGTTGGGCACCAATGCCAGCAAACCATTCCTCGATATCGCCCCGTGGTTGATTGTCTGTTTCGCCGAAAGTTGGCACTTTACCGCTGACGGTGGCAAAGGCAAAAACTACTACGTGACCGAATCAATGGGAATTGCCATCGGCATGCTGATTAGCGCGATTCATAATGCCGGCTTGGTGACGCTGACGCATACCCCTAGCCCGATGGGATTCCTCAGTGAGATTTGTGGCCGGGGCGAAAACGAACGAGCCTATTTGTTATTGCCCGTCGGCTACCCCGCCGAGGAATGCGAAGTGCCGATTATTACCAAAAAATCACTTTCCGATATTGCCACGTTTTTTGGCTAACGACAAAAAAGAGACCGCAGGATAC
>DBCF01000135.1 GCA_002292925.1 Roseiflexaceae bacterium UBA965
CATCACTACGCCCGTAGCATGTCGGCTTGGATGTTGTTGCCGGCCTGTAGCGGCTATACCTGCGATCTTGCGCAGGGTTGGATGCGCTTTGCGCCCCAAGCCGAGTTAACTGCCAGCGGCCACTACATGACCCCGTGGTTCCATCAACGGGGCTGGGGTACCTACACCCAAACCCGCCTGCCCGATGGCTCGTGGCAACGCCACGTGACGGTGCTGGGTGGCGAGATTGATGGGCTGCGGATCGAATACCCCGCCTAATTACCCCTCGCTTGGCAACCGGTAACGCATTGGCAAGCGGTATGTATCGGCGAGGCTCGTGAGTGTCGACAGCGTGCTGGCAGCGAGGGTGATACTCGTGGCCGGCACGTTGCGGCGTTGGCCGGGAATCCGTGGATTGCCACGACTCGCCCCAATCCTGTCGACAAAGGCTTGACCATGCTGGTGCAGATGCGCCAGCCCCCCGAGGGCGTCGGGGTCGATTCCAATCAACAGCACGCTGGTAGGCACTGGTTGGTGGGGTGGATTGAGAAACGACGGCAGTTGGTCGTCGCTGACTCCACCCAGCAACCCACCCGTCAGCAAGGCAATCGCCAACCCCAGCCCATACCCCAGTGTGCCCGCCGGTAACAGTGCCCCCGCCAAGGCGGCTTGGGCGTCGCTGGTGGGTTGGCCGTGGGCATCAAGTGCCCAATGGCTGGGGATGGGCTGGTTGCGCTCGGCAGCGGCACTGATTTTGCCCCGCGCCACAGCCGTCGTCGCCCCATCAAAAATCAATAGTGGCTGCTGCGCCCCGGGTATACCTATCGCCAGCGGATTACTGCCAATCAGCGCAGTCGTGCCCCCTAGTGGCGCCATGGCTGCCGGGGTATTGACCAGCATGATGCCCACCAGTTGGGCCGCCACGATGGTTTGGATGCTATGGTCGAGTGCGCCCAGATGCTCGTTGCGGATGATGCCCACACTGGCGATGCCGTAGCGCCGTGTGGTGCGAATCAAGCGTTGCACGGCGTAATGCGCGGCGATGTGGCCCATGCCGTGGTCGGCGTCGAGTAGGGCGGTGGCGCGTTGTTGGCGCACCCAGCGCAGGTTTGGGCGGGCGGTGATGGCACCGGCTTGTAGCCGCGTCAGGTAATTGGGCAGGCGCCGTACGCCGTGGCTGGGGATTCCTCGCGCCTCGGCATCGGCAATCGCCGTGGCCACCAGCAAGGCATGGCGGGGGGTGAGGTGTGCGCGTCGGAATAGTGCGGCAATGAATTGTTGCAGGTGGGCGATATGCATGTGTAGTGTTTCTTTTTTTGGGAAAAAACGTGGGGTGCGGCGGTGAATTGGTGATTGATACAGTGGTACGCTGGCACAGGTCTCAAAAAACAGCGGGCACCACATTAGATGTGGTGCCCGCTGTCGTGTATAACCGAGAAACTAGTTCAGGGTTACGCCGGTGGTGATTGAACCGTCTGACAAGCCCTTGAGGATTTCTTCCATCTTGGCCTTGACTTCGGCGGGGATAGCACCGTCGGCTTTGTTGAACGAAGCCAATCCAATGCCACCGTTGGCGGCGTTGTACACGGCTACGCCATTGGTGAACTTACCGTCGACAACGTCCTTGATGGTCAAGAAGACGGCTTGGTCGACGCGCTTCATGGCGCTTGAGATGATCTTGTCTGAACCAGGAGCGCCACCGTTTTGGAAGGTGGTGACATATTCGTCTTGGTCGACGCCAATGACGTATGCGCCAGCTTCAGCGGCGGCTTGGATGCCACCTGAACCGGTTTGGCCACCGGCACCGAAGATTACGTCGGCACCTTCTGACATGAAGCTCTTGGCAGCTTCGGCGCCACGGGCGCGGTCGATGAATGAGTCAATGTAGACGGTCTTCACGGCCACGTCAGCTTTGACTGATTTGGCACCGGCTTCGTAGCCCTTGAGGAACTTCTGGACCGGTGGGATTTCCATGCCACCGACGGCGGCAATCGTGCCACTCTTGGTCATCGAAGCGGCCAAGGCACCAGCCATGTAGCCGGCTTCGTCTTCAGCGAACACCAAACCACGCACGTTGGCAATGGCTGGGTCGTAGGCGAAGTCCACAATGGCGAACTTGGTGTCTGGGTACTTGCCCGAAGCTTCTTTGATGGCATCGCCCATCATGAAACCAACGGCAACCACGATTTCACACTTTTGTTCGACCAATGATTGGATGTTCTTGCCGTAGTCGGCTTGGGCTACGGTTTCGATGTACTTGACTCCGATGCCGAGATCCTTCTCAGCCTTGAGCAAACCGGTGTAGGCGTACTGGTTAAAGGTACCGTCGTTGATTTTGCCCACATCGGTGACCAAGCCGGCCTTACAAGGGGCGGCAGCGGCTGGGGCGCCACAAGCTGGCAACACGATGGCCGCAAGGACCATAATGACCAGAGTAGCAAGAGTTGACTTACGCATTGCATCCTCCATTGCGTTCACACGCAAAAAATTTGTACATACCAAACAAACCACGTTCAGCCTGTTTTAATATGTTACTCATATTATACGGCGTTGTGCTCTTGTACGCAATAAAGAATTGGTAATACCTACTATAATGCAGTCAGTGTATACGCAACCAACAGGTGGGGTTAATATGACGATTACCCGTCCCCTCGTCGAATCAGGCGAATCATTTGACATCCAACCAGTGGTAGATGGTCTCTGCACCGTCCACCAACTACAACAGCAACCAACCATGATTGTAGCGGTAGTGACGCCGTTACAAGCCACCGCAACGATTTTTCCACTGCTCCAAGCCCGCGCCCAAGCGCAGCAGTATACCGTGTGGCTTCGCCAAATTGATCTCCCCGGTCGCATCGAGCTGGTGTTTTTGCCTGGCGTCCCACCCAAAACTGCCCCCCGCTGGATCCTCGCCCTCAGCCTATTGCTATTGACCCTGTTGTCGTGTTTGGCGGCGGGGACGCTTTATCGCGGCATCGACGTCTTTGCCCAGCCGCTCCGGATCTACGAAGGCTGGCAGTTTGCGGCTACGATTTTGGGGATATTGGCAACCCACGAGTTGGGGCATTACGTGGTAGGGCGGTGGTGGGGTGCACCCGTCAGCTTGCCGTACTTCATTCCCCTACCACCCCCACTCAGTTTTACCGGTACATTGGGGGCCGTGATTGTGCAACGCGAGCCGATGCGCGACCGTCGCGTATTGTTTGATGTGGGATTGGCTGGACCAATCGCCGGTTTGTGTGTGGCGATTCCGTTATTATTTGTGGGGCTTAGTCAGTCAACCGTTGGCCCGATGCCCACCAGTGGTTTTGTCCAAGAAGGCAATTCGGCCTTGTACCTGCTGGCCAAACTCGTCATGTTCGGCAAAATATTGCCGGGTGGGGGGCTCGACGTACAATTAAACGACGTGGCCTTTGCCGCCTGGATTGGTTTGCTGGTTACCATGTTTAATTTGTTGCCGATTGGGCAGCTCGATGGTGGCCATGTGGCCTATGCCGTGTTGGGGCGCTATGCCGTGTATCTGGCCTACGGTATGATTGCGTTTTGTGTGTTGTTAGGCGTCTTTGTGGATAGCACCTGGCTGGTGTGGGGCGTGATTGCCACCTTTGCCAATCCGCGCCATCCCGCACCTTACGACGACACTACGCCGATTGGGCTATGGCGCATATTGCTGGCCTGTGTGGCCGTGATGATTTTGTTTTTATTGTTGACCCCTGCGCCGTTACGTATCGTGCCGTAGGCGCGTTAGCGTGTCACGTAGAGCGGGTTGCTAAACACCCACGGCAAGGTTTTTTTGCTGGCTTCGATGCGGTAGACGCCACTTTCGTTGATGGTGGTGAGCAAGGCCCGATTGCCTTGGAGTTTGACTTGACCATTGTGGATGAGTCGGACAGTGGCGTTGACCCCGAGGTCGATTTTGACGGTGATTGGGCCTTGGCGGAGTGAGGCAATGTCGCCAGCAAACCAACGTTCGGCACCACGGAACCCAAAAAACTCAAAATTAGGGCAGTCCCCTTCGAGGCGATTGACCATGTAGCTTCGCCCTTGCGCCAAGGCCCCATACACCATGCGCATCGCATTGGTGAAATTGTTCGACAATCGTTCGGGGAGCCACAAATAAGTCGTCAAGGTGCCAAATGCCCACTGGTAGGGAAAGACTTGTAGGCGCCCAAATGGCGATGGCCGCAAGAATGCATGCACATCGACCCCCCACACCCCAAAGGTGCGCTTGCCGGCCATGTTGAGCGCATCCCACCATTCAATGGTTGCTTTCGAAGGCCCGCTGATGCCCCGTTTGGGGAAGGCATACAGGAATTCTTTGTTGCGTGAGGTGAGATGCTCACCCCAGTCACTCATGAAATTCCATAATTCAATCCCCATACTGCGCCCTGCATTGCGGGTCGGACTGTTGATATTCCAGTCGTCCCAACGGTAAATCCCCTTGAATTCGTTGTATTTTTGCTCATCAGGGTGGGCAATGATGCCAAACCCACCGGCGTCATAGGTTTGGTCAATGAATTGTTGTGGTTGGAGCGTACTTGGGATGACTTGTTCGAGGTTGAGTGCCAAAAAATGATTGTGGAACGGCGTGATTTCTTGGTCGACTAATGTCAGCACCCGATCATACCACCCTTGCTCGCTCCGCCCTTCGAGCGTATCGTGGTCGGTGATAATAATCCACTCAAGCCCCGCTTGTTGGGCGGCATAGGAGATGTCGGGGATGTTGCCGCTCCCGTCCGAATAATGCGTATGGATGTGTAATGCGCCAGGACTGATATGCATATATGACTCACTACCAAATAAACGGAATAAATTTGTGGGTGTGGGTACGATAGGCCGGGTAATCGGGGAAGCGTGCGCACAAAAAGCCTTCTTCACGGTTGGCTTTTTGATTGAGTAACAATATTAATGCCACCACACACGCCCCGCAAATGCTACTTTGTGAGATAATTGCGACCCCGACACAGGCAGACACTAATCCAGTATAGATAGGATGTCGTACAATAGCATAGATACCCGTGGTGACGAGTTGTCCATCGTCGAGGGGTTTGGGGAAGGCAGTCAGGTTGTTGCCGAGATGTCGGAACGCCACCACCAGACAATAGATGCCAAGGATGATTAAGCCGATGCCGACGACACTACTCACCAAACTACGCGGTTGATGCCACGGATCAAAGAGCCCGCTTGCGAGGATACATCCGAGCAATACAAATTGCCCTATCACCCACCCTTGCCCACGTGATACTGATGTTGCCATAGTATGCTCGATTTCATTCAAAATTCTCTACTTAATTGACTGAGGTAATAATACCATGACTGACACAATTTCGACACCCCAATTGATGCACTGCTACGACGAAGAATCTTATGGCCGGATAATCATGACCGGTCGCGATAGTGCCGCCTTGTTGCAACGCCTCACCACCAACGATGTACTCGCCCTCCAACCCAACCAAGGCATCCAGACCGTTTTGACCACCCCGATTGGCCGCATCATTGACGTGCTTCACGTCGTGCGGGTAGGTGATGCACTGTGGGTATTGACCAGTCCTGGCCAAGGCCCGGCGGTCTATAGTCACCTCAAAAAGAATATTTTTTTTAATGACCACATCACATTGACCCCAGCGGCCCGTACGTACCGTCAAGTAGCGCTCTACGGTGTAGGCGCGACGGCGTTTGTCTCACAGCTGAGCGGACGTGACATGACGACGATTCCTCAATGGCAAGCGAGTGTTTTTGCAGTGGCTGATGCCGAGGTGATTGCGACGCCGATTGCGCCACTCGCTGGCGGTGGCTGGCGCCTACTCATCCCCACTGATGTAGTCGCAGCCTGTGGGCTTGATGGCCTCCCCGTGGCGTCTGACGCGCTAATCAATCAATGGCAAATCGAATCGTTTGTGCCGGCCTATGGCCATGAATTGAGCACCGAATATATTCCCCTTGAGGCCGGGCTTGAGCAGGCGATTAGCTTCAAAAAAGGCTGCTATGTCGGTCAAGAAATCATTGCGCGTATGGAAAGTCGCGGCCGCCGCGCCAAACAACTCAGCCGCGTACGCTTGGCATCGCTCGTCACCACCCCGGCGGCGATTAGCACCGATGCGGGGCGTGATGCGGGGGTGGTGACTCGGGTAATCGATTCACCACGGTATGGCATTATCGGCCTCGCCTATCTCAAGACCCAAATCGATGTCAGCGAACCGCTGTGTGTGGGTGAGGTTGTAGTACAACGCTGTGATGATGCGTGGCAGGGAGTATAAACAATGACAGTCAACCACGTTGAACGAATTTGCCCAGAATGTCGGGCTGCCCAGTCATTAGATGCTCACTACTGTGGCACCTGTGGCGCCCCGCTCGAGCGCCTCGTGCCGGTGCGGGCTAACCAGTGGCTCCCCGCTGTGGTGCGCCAACAACTGCGCCACCCCCTCGTGCGGGGTGCCGCCATGGGAGCCATGGCAGTGGCGGTCGAAGTAGCCGTGGTGTTGATTCGCCGCGCCCTCTCGCGTCAAGTCGAAAATCAGCTTGTTTCTCGTGGCGATGCACCGTTGTCCACCACGCGTCAATCACCGGACGCACCGTCGCCATCCCGGCGCACCACAGTCACTGCCCGGCGGCGGACGTGGTTTTGGCGTGACAAAAACGGCAACACCCGTAGCGACGAACAAATGGAGTGGCGTCGTGTCGACGAGTAATGCCCGCATTGGGCATTTAACGCAGGTTACTCGCCCCCATCACTGGCGTTGGTGGCTCCATCTGATGGTACAGGGGGCGGTGTCACTCTGTGTCGCCCTCGCGTTTTGCCTGATTGCCATCACGATTATTGCCCAATTAGTGGCACTCCCCCACCGCAGTTATTGGATTGTGGCTACGTTGCTTGCATGGGTGCTGAGCGTGCTACTCATGATCTTTTGGCGGGTGCGCCAAATGCCCAATCGCTGGCGCCGCCTCGATCTAGCCTATGGCTGGCAGTCTGCGCTGGCAACGGCGGCGTTTTTTGCGACTGCACCCAATCACCCCCTCGTAGATTCCCAATATCAGGCCACGTTGACCATGATTGCCACTACTCCGGCTCGTCAACTCCGCGTGTGGTCGCCACGTCGTGGGTGGGTGCTGGTAGGGGCACTCTGCCTACTAGTGGTTGCGTGGGTATTGCCGACGCCGTTTGACCGCCAAATCGCCCAACAGCAACAATTCCAGCAATTAGCCCAGTCCGTTGCTCAACAACTCCAACAACTACCCCCACTTGTTCCCATTGATGCGACTGCACTCGCAACCAGCCCCGATCCGCAGACCCTCGTGGCCCAACTCAATGCAACCACGGCCCAAGTGACGGCCCAAGCGCAGGCCAGCCAGCAACT
>DBCF01000140.1:0-2332 GCA_002292925.1 Roseiflexaceae bacterium UBA965
ATGACTCAAGCCATTGAGCTGACTAACCAATTGGCGCGTTTCGACATCGAGCCCAAATGTCTCGACACGATACACGTCTGCCAGCAATGCAGCACCCGCATGTGATAAACAGCGCGGACCCCAACCAGTCGAAATCAACGCAATTTCGTTTTTGCCAGCCATACCCACCCCATCTCTATTACGTGGCTACACCATGCCGGCAATAAGCAATTACACATTGCTGTTTTCGCAAAAATGTACACTACTTCAGTGGTAAACGGGTAAACCATAGCACAATTGTGATAACAAAGAATTAATTTACTGTTAACGAATTAAAAATCGGGCATAACGGCGTAAGTCGATGCCCACGCCTCCAACGCAACGGCGATTCCAGTGCGTTGGAGGAATCCTGTTGCATGAACTACCTCAATTGACGTTAACTAGTGCGTTGCGTAACGAGAATACACCTTGCTACGGTACCGGCGTGTTTTGCACCCCATCCCCCGCACTCGGCGTATCGAGTGGATTGCCGTTGGCGTCATTGTTTGGACCTTGCGGGCGCTGGGTCATGTTGGGGGGTACCCCACCAGCGTCATTTGCAGGGGGCGTATCATTTGCAGTCACATTTTGCGTCGGCTGTTCAGGTGGTTTGAGAGTAGCGATGACCGTATTGGTGATAGGAATCGCTGTCACCGTGCTAGTGGCTGGCACCGTTGTCATGGTGGCCGTCGCAATCACGCGCATCGTTGGGGATGCGGTGGCCGGCACACGTGTCGCTTGAGGGATGTCTGTTACTGACAATTGTTGCCCAGGATTGCGGGTAGGGTTTGCATCGGGGGGCGGGCCACGTGGTTTGTCGTTATTTGAGCCGACCAATGCTTGGATTTCGGGTAACAATGTAAAAATTTGTTGCTCACACGCCGTGGGCATATTGTGGCCATCCCATTTGTCACAGACGCTCCCCACTTGATGGACGGCAGCTTGACACGATTGATCGGCATTCCCCTCACTACCCGCCACAATATCGTCCATGCACCCATAGATAATCGCACCACGTAGCCCTACGTCTCGCCCTGCGGGGCCGGCAATACTGGCAACCACCGGCGGCAACGGCACTACCCGCCCAGTAGCAATCACCGCATTGGGGGTCACACTCACCGCAGCCAAACCAACGCCGGTAATAGTTATCCCGATTGCCACACTTGTGGCCGTAGATGCGACACTACTGCTGACGGCGGTCAGTCCGGTACGCACGACCCCTGCAGTGGACTCGCTCGCACTATTCCAAAAATTATTGAGGGCGCCAAGTGCATTCCGCACTGTTTCGCTCAACGTGTTGACTCGTTGGCGGGCGCCATTGCGGCGGGCACGCCATTTGGCCAACCCGCTCCGTACGCTATTGTATGGTCCCACTAACCCCATCACCAACACGACATCAAAAATATCAATCCCAGTGCGTACACCATCATACAACCCAAATGCCGAAAACAGAAAGACGATCCCGGCACTAAGCATTAACACAATCGCCAATACGACCCACGCCGAATAATCGAGAAGGCGCACTACTCGCCCCACCCAAATCTGCCGACGTGAGACCTGTGCTTGCGTCAAAAGTTGTTGATATGTCGTTGCTTCGAGTGCGAGTTGTACGTGCGAATGTAGCGTAATCGGGAGCGGTTTACGACGTTTCACCAATACCCGCACTGTAAATCCCAAAATCACGAGTAACAATAACCCCGCCGCAATAATTTGTGTGTCGGTTTTTTGGAAGGCATCAACGAAGCCAGCGACACCGGTGACAAAACTCACCACCGCCACCGCCAACAAGGCCCACCAGCGCACGCGCCGCACAACACGTGCACGAGGAATCGGCGTGGCGGGGAGCTGATCGATGACATGGGCAACAGATAATTGATTATCCACGCACCACCCCCGTCAACCCGTTGAGTAATTCAAACCAATCAGCGGTTGTGGCAATCGTCTCGCTTACGTCGGGCAACCCATCATTAGCGGTAGCGACATGCATCGTCCCCCGCGTCGCGACAATCAGCTGGTTGGGGGCAATCGGGGGTGGAGCCTGGATGTCAACCGCCATCACTCGTGGTGCAAATAAATCGACCACAAAGAGTTGCACTTGGCCATCGTAGAGGGCCTCAATATCAGCAATATCACCAATGTCTGGTGCAATCGCCAAAATCGGCAGGCGCGTTTCTGCAACAAAATCACTCAATAACGGACGAATTTCGACCGTCGGCGGTAACGGAATCTGCAGGCAATTTGCAAGTGACTCGGCCAGACCAAGCCCATGGGCAAACCGCACGGTAATCTGCAGTTGCTGGGCTGCGGCTTGGAC
>DBCF01000140.1:2381-3423 GCA_002292925.1 Roseiflexaceae bacterium UBA965
TGGCCACATCGCCGTCGTAATCGCCCCAGCTGGCGTTACCAAAGCCGCCCGTTCATCGCTTTGGGCCAAGCGCAACGCTCGGGCGGCCACTGCAATCAAATCGGCGTTTTGCCACGTATCTTGGGCTGGAGAATGGGTACTTAACGAATGGATTTGACTCATCATGGCCCGGGTCGCCGGATCAAGACCAAATGTCTCGACCCGATAGACCTCACTGAGCAATGTTATTCCGGCGTGCGACAAACAGCACGGCCCCCACCCCGTAGAAATCAAGGCAATTTCAGGTTGTGATGGCATGGCCCACCTCATCCACTACTCAAATAGCTGCCAACGCTTGGGTGATGTCAGCAATCAAATCACGGGCATCTTCGATGCCGATGCTGACCCGAAAGAACTCACTGCCGTTGTAATCGTTATAGACAAAAATCAAGCTTTCGTCATGCCCGAGGCTCACCGCATGCACAAACACTTTTAACTTGGAAATAAAATCAGCCCGTTTGCTGGGATCAACCAAGTCAAAATTGAGCATCCCCGAAAAACCCTGCATTTGCTGGGCAGCCACGGCGTGATTGGGGTGGCTTTTGAGGCCTGGGTAACGCACCCACGCCACCCCTGGTGCTGTTTCGAGGTATTGGGCAACCTGCATGGCATTGGCATTGTGGCGTTCCATCCGGATGGGCAATGTCGCCACACCCCGCATGATTTGCCAGGCGTTGAACGGACTAATACAGGCACCCATGTCTTTGACCACAAATTTGCGAATCACGTCGATAAGACTCTTTTTGCCAAATACGGCGCCACCCAAGGCGTCACCATGACCGTTGATATATTTCGAAATACTGTGTTCGACCAAATCAGCGCCCAACGCCAACGGACTCTGAGTAGTCAAGCCTGACCACGTACTGTCTACCGACAACAATGCGCCATGGGCATGCGCAATCGCCGCAATCGCCGCAATATCGCTGATACGGGTGGTGGGGTTGCCGGGGGTCTCGATGTGGATGAGTTTGGTGTTGGGTTGGATGGCGGCCTGTACCACTTC
>DBCF01000140.1:3489-3978 GCA_002292925.1 Roseiflexaceae bacterium UBA965
TGTTCGAGCAACATGGTACGCACCGAAATATACGAGATATCGGAGCAAATTAAGTGATCGCCGGCACTCAACAACGCCAAAAACGTGCCATTGATGGCACTGACGCCACTCGCCGTCACCACACAATCCTCGCCGCCCTCCAGCGCCAACAAGCGCTCTTCGAGCCAACGGGCATTGGGGTTGAGGTCGCGGGCATAGCCGTATAAGGTTTCGTCATAATTACCATCAGATGGCAGTACATAGCTATTGGCCATCACCAACGGGCGTTTGACCGCACCCGTCGCTGGATCGGGTTCCCAACCGGCATGTACGCTACGGGTCGACATTCCATGTGATTCATCGTGAGGCATGATGGTGTTCCTTTATCTATTTATTGGGTACGAACGCCACCCAAGTGCTTCTTGGGATATTCGTTATGGCAACAACAATGATGCTACAGATGCATGCACCCAAATCAGCGCAAGAGCCCTGCAATCACCTACATTGTAC
>DBCF01000268.1:0-4848 GCA_002292925.1 Roseiflexaceae bacterium UBA965
GCAGATTGATCGGATAATTTCCCCATTTGGGCGTATCAATGCACCGCCACACAATCAACGAGCCGCCTAGATTGGCGTAGGTATTGTATATACCACATAAATATATATGTACTAAAATTGCATTCGACAATAGTTGCTCTTGCCACGAAGCTTTCTCCTACATGGATACTTGTATGAGCAGGCTTTGTGGCTACTGTTTACGAGGTGGGGTGGACTCCATCTTGGTGCTGCAAGGCTACGATGGAGGGTGTGGCTGGCTTTGTGGCATTGTGTACAATAGAGCTATATTGTTTGCTCGGGATTGAGGCACGCCTATGGCACTCGACGTAATGCTCCTCGCCAACCAAGTTCGTGACATGACCAAACTCGTCGTCGATGGCGCCACCGAGCGCCGCCGGCGCCGCGTGATGGTGCAGCAAACCATTGACAAACATGTGGGCCACGAAGATCATTGGAACGACGCCGTTGCCCTCAGCGAACGCGCCGCTTGGTTGATGGCCCAAGCCAGCGAATCATTTGACACCAAACGCGATCTGCCACCGGTCCCCAGCGACTACGCCCTCGTCGCCACCGATGGCTCGCAACTCGATGTCGAGCGCCACGGCATGGCCGTCTGCTACCTCATCAACATCGGCCAAGTCTTTTTGCAATACGGCACTACCCCTACCGCCGTGCTCCAATCGCAACCGGCCCTCGGCTACCGTGACGACGAGCTTTATATCAGCGATGGCATGCGCCGCATCGCCATCGAAGGCCAGCTCCTCAACGCCAAACGCGATGCCCAAGAAGGCATCGTGCTCGCCGAATTAAGTGCCAAATTTCTGACCAACAACCTGCCCTCGATCGCACTCCAAGACGGTACATTGATGCGCTGGAATCTTGCCAATGCCGACGATATCGTACAAACCACGCTCCTCGACCCCTATTTGGCCGCCCTCGACCAACTCAAGGCCCAAGGCATCCCGGTAGCATCATATATCAGCCGGCCCCGTTCCCCCGAAATGATGGGGATGGTGCGCATGATGCTCTGCCCCGACGTAAATGTCGCCACCAAAAAAGGCGCCAACTGCGATCGCTGTAGCGATGTGGCAGCCGGGCGCCAGCCGTCGTGTACCCCCTGCAATGATTTGGCCGATGCCGACATCTATGGTGAGCGTTTGCGTGAAGGGCAACGGGGCCCGATTTATTTGTCGATGGCTCGTGCCAACCGCGAACTCTACCGCGAGCACGCCATTCACTTTTTTTATCTACGGGTCGGCAACGAAATCGCCCGCGTCGAAATTCCCCAGTGGGTCGCTACCGACCCCCAGTTGTGTGACCGTGTGCATGCTCTCGTCTATGACCAAGCCATGCGTGGCCAAGGCTACCCCGTCGCACTCGCGCGAGCCCACGAGCAAGCGGTGGTCAAAGCCAGCGACCGCCGTATCTTCCTCGATATGGTGACGCAAATGCTCCAAAAAAGTGAATTACCGGCGCTTAACTCGCGCAAACGCGACAGCAAAGAGTTCCAGACGTTGTGATAGTAGAGACGCAGCCTGCTGCGTCTCTACTATCCCCGTCGTAGGCGTTGGGTTAGGCGTGCATAAAACGTACTCGGCGAATAGACCCGCGCAAAGGCACAGGTGCGTTGCGAGCGTTTGATCGTCAATACATCCCCTTCTTGCAGGGGGTGATGGTCGTCGCCGTCGGCATAGACTGCCGCACTATGGCGCCCGCGCAAGGTCAACTGCACCGTGGCGTCGTCGTGCAACACAAACGAATTAATACTCGCCATGTGCGCCGCCACTGGTACGAGGACCATGTTGCTCGAGCGTGGGTCGAGGATGGGCCCACCCGCCGATAAGGCGTAGGCCGTCGACCCCGTCGCCGTCGATACAATCACGCCATCGGCGTGGTAGGTGGTCAAATGCGCATCGTAAATGCGCACATCGACGTTGATAATCCGGTTGATGTCACGCCGGGCGATCACGATTTCGTTGAGTGCCAAAAACTCCATGGCGGGGCTGCCGTCTACATGGTCAACCAACCCTTCGATCATGGTGCGTTCGTCACGCCAACCGCCGCCATCGAGTACGGTGGTTATCCCATCATAAAAGGTGTCTGGTTCAAGTTCGGCCATGAAGTTGAGATGCCCTAGCGCCACCGGCAAAATCGGAATCCCGCAGCGTTCGGCTAGGCGTACGCCCCGCAACACCGTGCCGTCGCCACCAGCCGTCACCACCAAATCCACGCATTCGAGGGTGTCGTCTTCGCGGCCAATATGCGAGGCAGCCCGCCACGCCTCATGCCCACGCGCCCGCAGCCACGTGGTGGCGGCTTCCGAAAAACGCACGCAGGTGTCAGAAAATGGATTGTAGAGCAGGCCTATCTTCATTGCCCTGCCTCACGATGATAAGGGTAGCGAGCCACTAAAGCCGGCGCTACGGTGCTAATACTTTTGATATTGTGCAGTGTATCACAATCTGCACCCACTACCAATAGTGGCACCGGATTGGTGGTGTGCCCTTTTTCGTGGGGGGCTTCGAAATTGCCATGGTCGCTACTAACGACGAGGGTATCACACGGGCGTAGATGGGCCACAATCCCCCCAATCAGTCCATCGATGCGGGTAACCACGTCGGCGGTGGTGATGTCGGTGCGCCCGTGGCCGACGAGGTCCGTCAAAAACGTTTCGTACAAGGTGATGACGTGCGCTTGGGCGAGTAGTGCCAAATTTTTGCCTGCCGTAAAGGCATCGATAGGGGCAATCAGGTCGGGGTGGCGCTGGTGCATTACTTGGTTGGTGATGTCCCACGACAGGGCTTGGCCATTGGCCAAATCTGTGACATCGCGAAACCGCACCCCGGCTCCTTCGCCGGCAATCACACTGGCCGAACGGCGGAGCTTGCGGGTCTCAATTGCTTGCCAAAACCCCGCGTCAAACGCATTGGCAAAGGCACTGCTCCCATAGGGTTTGGCTTGGCTCAGCAGGTTTTGGGTGCGCAGTAGGTCGTGTAAATCAGTCGGCGGGAAGTGCGATTGATGGCGTTGCACCGCCTGGGCCGCATTGATCCCCACAAACAACGATGTCTGCCCCGTGCCGCTTTGCGGCAAGCCCGGCCAATCCAACGTCGCATCGATGGCACTCAGCCGTGCCTGCGGGTATTGGCCGACCTGATCGAGCAACAGCGGTCCGCCAATTAATTGGCTGAGGTATGGTTGTGGCGTCAGCCCAAAGGGATTGTGGTCTGTGGCGTGGGTCAAGCCGATGCCATCGATAAACACAAAAATAATACTCATGGTGCCTTGTCATTTGTAGTAGCGTTACCGCTAGTATAAATGAAGTAAGAAGGATAAAGTCGGAAGTCGAAAGTGGGATTTTGAAGTAGAGGTGTAGTTGCCACGGAGAAATTTTGCATTTTCAATGTGCAATGCTCCATTACTTCCAACTTTTACTTCCAACTTCATGCTTCATGCTTCCTACTTCATCGAGTTGACATATGTAATGAATAACCGTATAATTAACAAGTTATTGTCACGCGCATTCGCTGTTTATTTTGATAAACGGGTGTAATGTATTGTATTCGACGCAATCAATTACGTGACGTTGATTGTTTAGTACCCATACGGCGCTGAGGAGAGTCTCCAGCATGAGTCAGGTAAACGCAGAACATTTCGATTGGACCCAGTTACTCAACGAGTACGATTATGCTCGTCCCCAACGTGGTGAAGTCCGTGAGGGCGTCATCATGAAGCTCGAATCCGATTCGATTTTGGTATCGATTGGTTCGAAGCGCGAAGGCACCATCCCCACCCAAGATTTGCGCTCAATGGGCGAAGATTTTGTGGCTGGTCTCAAGGTTGGTGACACTTTGCAAGTCTATGTCCAAGATCCCGAAAACCGCGACGGCGAATTGGTGTTGTCTGTTGGAATGGTGCAGGTTGCCCGTGACTGGGAAGAAGCCTTGCAACTCCAAGCCGACAACGGCATCGTGCAGTCCGCAGTTATCGGCTGTAATAAAGGTGGCTTGTTGGTCCAATTCAACCGCATCCGCGGCTTTGTACCAGCCTCACAAGTTGCCCAGCTCCACGGCCGCACCGCTGCCGAAGAGCGTCAACATGCCTTGCAGCGCATGGTCGGCCAGACCATTCCCCTCAAGGTCATCGAAGTCGACCGCGAGCGCAACCGTTTGGTGTTGTCAGAGCGTTTGGCCACCCAAGAGTGGCGCAAGGCTCAGAAGCACCGCTTGTTGTCAGAATTGCAACAGGGCGACGTGTTGTCGGGTCGTGTCAACCAACTCACCAACTTCGGTGCCTTCATCGATTTGGGTGGCGCCGACGGTTTGGCCCACATCTCCGAACTTTCATGGCAACGGGTCAATCATCCCCGCGAAGTCCTCTCCCCCGGCCAAGAGGTACAGGTGATGATTATCGAAATCGACGCCAGCCGCGAACGTATCGGTTTGAGCTTGCGCCGCTTGTTGCCCAACCCTTGGGACACTATTGAACAACGCTACACCATTGGCCAAGAAGTCACTGGTCCTGTTACCAATGTGGCCCCCTTTGGCGCCTTCGTGCAAATCGAAGATGCCGTCGAAGGCCTCATCCATGCCAGCGAGCTCGACGGCGAAGGTGCGGTTATTTCACGCGACAAGCTCCAACAGGGCCAAGTCGTTACCGCCCACATCATCAGCCTCGATCGCCAACGCCAACGCATGGGTTTGAGCCTCAAGAAGCCCGAAGAAATCGAGCGCATGTTGGCTGAGCAACGCGAAGCTGCTGCCGCCAAGGCCGAAGCCGCCGCTGCTGCAGCTCCTGCTGCCGCCCCGGTCGAACCCGCCGCCGAATAACGGGTACTCACCAAGTCAC
>DBCF01000268.1:4928-8597 GCA_002292925.1 Roseiflexaceae bacterium UBA965
CGTGTAGCAAGTTCTCGCTAAAAATCGAGTCTTGCTACACGGCTTTTTAATAACGTAAAGGTAACAATACCTACGCCAAAATCCTACCCCTAGCGTCATTCCATGCCGGTTGCGATGGCAACCGTTAATGAAGTAGGAAGTAGAAAGGCGGAAGTAGGAAATGGGATGTAGAGAAATTGCATATTGTGCCAGTGCACGGAGTGGGTATAGCGGCGCCTATATTATTTCGTGCGTCACTTCATACTTCCTTCTTCATGCTTCCGACTTCGTTTGGAGATTTCACGACTGTGGTCACGGAATGATGTGGGGGGCGCACAAAGCGCGCCGACAATGATGTCGCTCAGCTGCCGGAGCATAGTGGCGGAATGGACTTGACAAAAGGAGTGAAAGAGTGCGAAGGTGTTCATGGCTTTTCTTTAGTTTTTGGGGGTTAGATACCAAAACTATACGGGAAAAGCCATTTTTATACCACTTTCAATTGGCGTAGGTATTGCCGAAACTGCATAATGAATTAAAATCATCGATTGATTGCACAATTTTGGCACTTGGGCGTATCAATGCACTGCCACCCAACCAACGCGCCGATCAGATTGGCGTAGGTATTGAAGTTAACTCTATGCATTCTCAGAAAGGCAAACGGTAATGAACTCCCTAATTTATGCCTCGCTAATTGCTAATATTGCCGTGCTGACGCCAATTGTGATTCTCATGGCAATGAAGTCTCACTTTGTTGATGAGGCATGGGGAATATTCACTGAAGCAAGAGGGATTCTATTTGCGATTTATTTATCGATTCTTATCGCCTCGATAGCGCTTATCATTGCCCCGGTTCCTGCATTTGTGGCAGCCCTCTTGATTGTGCAGGTTGTTTACAAAGTAGCTACACCGTTCACAGTTGGGCGGTTCAACAACCCGGTAGTAATCAGTAATTTGATTATCTCGGTACTCCATATTTTTACGCTGGTAAATATTTTTTCAACGTATGGCAGTCAATTTATCGCAATATAACATAGGGTTTATTGGGCGACTCTTCTGTTTTTTCATAAATTCATATGCCAATGATCCGTCACGCGCAACAGAAATCCCTCCCCGCCATGCCACGCACGTCGGGGAGGGATGATTTACTAGTTACTATTCGGCTTTTTTGATGGCGTGACCACCAAAGCCCTTGCGTAGGGCTGCTAGTACTTTGGCCGCATACGAATGGGGCCGGCGTGAGTGGAAGCGCTCAAACAACGACAAGGTAATCACTGGTGCCGGCACATCGAGGTCGATGGCGGCTTGGATGGTCCAACGCCCTTCGCCACTGTCTTCGACATAGCCTTTGATTTGGTCGAGGTTGGGGTCTTGTGAAAAGGCCGTCTCGGCCAGCTCGAGCAACCACGAACGCACCACGCTGCCGTTGTTCCATACCTTTGAAATAGCGTGCATGTCGAGGTTGAAATCTTTGCGAGCCTGCATGATTTCGAAGCCTTCGGCATAGGCCTGCATCATGCCGTACTCGACACCGTTGTGGACCATTTTGACAAAGTGACCACTACCCACTGGCCCACAATGCAAATAGCCATCGACAGGTGCCAGGTCAATGAAGGCTTGTTCGAGGCGCTTGACGATGGCAGGTTCGCCACCCACCATCAAACAAAAGCCTTTTTCGAGCCCCCAAATCCCACCCGACGTGCCTTGATCAATGTAGTTGATGCCTTTGGCGGCGAGGAGCGGTGCGCGGCGAATGTCGTCGTTGAAGTTGGTGTTGCCGCTGTCGATGAGGGTATCGCCGGGGCTGAGCAGGGGCACGAGGTTTTCGATCATTTGCTCGGTGGTGGCACCAGCGGGCAACATAATCCAGATGGCGCGTGGGGCTGGCAAGGCGGCTACGAGGGCCGGCAGGTCGTAAGCGGCGACGGCGCCATCTTTTTCGAGTTCTTTGATGGGGTCGTGGCTGCGGTTGTTAACCACTACGCGATGCCCGTGGCGCAACCAGCGCCGTGCCATACCGGCACCCATCCGACCAAGCCCGATGATTCCGATGTCCATGGTGATGCTCCTTTACGGTACATACATACAGAAACCGGACATCGAATGCATCGATGCCCGGTTAACGTTTAACTGGAGCGGGAGACGAGATTCGAACTCGCGACCTAAACCTTGGCAAGGTTTCGCTCTACCAACTGAGCCACTCCCGCATTGCGTTGAGAGAATAATAGCATACTCTTTTTGGGAATGCAAATCGAATTTGGCCTTTTTTGCAAAATTGGTCAGGATGACATAAGTACCATCCTGACCAATGTCGATTATTATTTGTGGTCGTTGAGTGCTTGGGTAATCCCCGCAATCAAGGTCGCTTTGTCGGCTTCACTCAATACCGCATCGCGATGAATCAGGGTGTAGTAGGCCGGTGGCATTTCGCCTTCGCTGATTTGCTCGCTGGCATGCTCAATCAGGGTAGCGACAGTAATGGGCTCGTGGGCGTCTTCACCGTCGTGATGATGTTGGTGGCTGTTGGCCAACGTCCCCGCCACATCAGAGAAGTTGTAGGCTTCGCGCCCCTCGTCGACGTGGTGCACCACATACCACGACACCGGCGCCACCTTGGCATACCACGGCCACACGGTCTCGTTGCTATGGCAGTCATAGCAGGCCCGCCGTGCGATGGCTGCGGCCTGGGGGTCGGCAAATACCACCGGATCGGGGGCGGGGGGATTGGTGTGTTGCATCGGCACAAATTGGATCAGGGCAATCACAATGATGAGTCCATAAAGGACGCGACGTGCAGTAAACATTGGGTAGGCTTTCTTTTTGAGAATGATAAATATCACGTACGACAAAATGCATAGAGATTCGACCACGCAACGACGCTACGGTAGGCATTGGTTGCGGTGCGGTTGGTGCGCGCATCAGTGCGTGGTTTATTGGGGTGGTGGTGACAGTGGCGGGGTGGTGATGCTGTAGAACATCAATTTTTTGGTTAATATTGCTTCGATAACGCGGAATTCTTTGATGGTCAGAAAGCGACTAATAATCACGATATGCACTGCTGCCGGTGTATAGTGCGGGCTGATAAATTGATTGGGTGACACTGGTCGGTTTTGTACTGAGACCAGCATGTCACAATCAGCGTCGTGCTGATGTATATGCCCGGTGTGCATCATACAATGCACGATACAGCCCCACGGCAAGGCACCCGCCACGATGATGGCGAGCAAGCCCTGTAATATGTGGTTGTACATATGTTGTCGAACAGACATGGGCGCTCCTCATTCCGTGAGGCTCATTGTACGCCAAAAAGCCCACCCTTTGACGAAACAAAGGATGGGTTGAATTTTTTTCGAAAAAGAGTTAATGGCTCATCAATGCTTGATTGATGCCGGCAATCAAGGCTTCTTTGTCGGCAGCACTCAAAATCGCATCTGTGTGGATGAGGGTGTAGTACGACGGTGGCATTTCGCCGTTATTAATAGTTTCAGCAGATTCTTCGGCTAATTCTGCTACAGTTGTTTGTTCGCCACCTTCGCCACCCTCGCGGGCGTTAGTCAAAGTTGCTGCCACATCTGAGAAATTCAGCTGTGCACGCCCTTCTTCGACATGGTTGATGCTGTACCACGAAAGCGGTGCTACATATGAATACCACGGCCAGGTGGTTTGATTGCTATGACAGTCGTAGCAGGCCCG
>DBCF01000309.1:0-3521 GCA_002292925.1 Roseiflexaceae bacterium UBA965
GGCGATACTGGCGGCCATCCCGGCATGGCGGGTTATGACGTCGATTTGGCGGGTAGGGAAGGCCAGCGCCGGCAGACCAAAGGCCACATCGAAGCAACAGACGGGGTCGGCGTATTTGGCGCATTCGTGGGACAGCAATAGTGCCGCTGGCGACACGTCGGGGCCACCGGGCAAGCCGGGGCGGGCGTGATATGTCACAACGCGCCCCGCCACCGTAGTGGTCGAGGCGCGCCATTGGGAGTGGGACGGGGATTGGGCGGTCACTGTTTAGGCTTCCCCAGTTCAATCGAGCGCTCAAAAGCGGCCCGCACGCCATCGCTGATGGCACTGCGCAAGCCGGCTTTTTCCATGGCGTTGAGCCCAGCGGCAGTGGTACCTGCCGGCGAGGTGACATCGTTGCGGAGCTCGGCGGGGTGTTTGGGGCTAGCCATGGCGTAGCGCATCGAGCCGAGCAGGTTTTGTTCGGCCAGTTGTTTGGCCAAGGGGCGGGGCAAACCAATCGCCACGCCGGCGTCGATCATCGCTTCGAGGATGAGGAAGACATAGCCGGGGCCACTGCCCGAAATGGCCGTGACATGGTTGATGTAGTGTTCGTCGTCGACATAGACGGCCTGGCCAAACGATTCGAGCACTTGTTGCGCCAAGGCTTTTTGGCTGGCGCTGACGGCCGGCGCGGCGGTCCAGCCCGAAATCCCGGCGCCAATCATGGCGGGGGTGTTGGGCATGGCACGCACCACGGCGGGGTGGTTGAGGCCGTCGCGCAGGGTGGCAATGGTGATACCCGCCATAATCGACAAAACCACGGCGCCGGCGGGGACGACCCCGTGTAATTCGGGTAACACCCCGGCCACCATTTGGGGTTTGATGGCAAACACCACCACATCGGCGTCGGCCACGGCTTCGCCGTTGCTAGCCACCATGCTGATGCCGTATTGGGCATGCATGACGGTGCGGCGGTCGGCGCGGGGCTCTGAGGCGGTGATGTAGTTGGCAGGGATGCCGTTGTTGATGAGGCCACTAATCATGGCTTCACCCATCATGCCGGCACCAATCATGGCGATACGGGGGTGCGTCATGCTTATACCTCGATTCCCACAAAGTCACCGACGGCCGGCACGGGGAAGCCCTGACACAATGCAACTACTTCGGCGCGTACCTGTGCGACAACCTGCTCGTCGTTGATATGACTAATCACACGATCAATCAGGGCTGCCACTACGTCCATATCGGCAGCCTGCATGCCACGCGTGGTCATGGCGGCGGTACCAAAGCGAATCCCCGAGGTAATCATGGGGGAACGTGGATCATTGGGAATGACGTTTTTGTTTGCGGTAATGTGCGCACGGTCGAGTACTTCTTCGGCTTGCTTACCGGTGACGTTTTTGTTGGTCAAATCAATCATCATCAAGTGGTTGTCGGTGCCGTTTGACAACACACGGAAACCGCGTTTCATCAAGGCGGCAGCCAAGGCTTGGGCATTGGTGATGACGGTGGCGGCGTAGTCTTTGAAGTCAGGGCGCAGGTTTTCGGCAAAGCCGACGGCCTTGGCGGCCACCACATGCATCAAGGCGCCCCCTTGGGCCCCGGGGATGACCATTTTGTCGAGTACTTCTGACATCATCAAGGTACGACCACTTTTGGCAGCTTTTTGGCCAAAGGGGTTCTCGAAATCTTGGCCCATCAAAATAATCCCGCCACGTGGTCCGCGCAAGGTTTTGTGGGTAGTCGACGTCACCACGTGGGCATAGGGGATGGGGCTCGGCAGGTGGCCGGCGGCGATCAAGCCAGCGGGGTGGGCGATATCGGCGAACAAGTAGGCACCCACTTTGTCAGCAATTTCGCGAAAAATCGCATAGTCAATGGCCCGTGAATAGGCACTTGCCCCCACGGTAATCATTTTGGGGCGCTCACGTTCAGCCATTTCGAGCACGTGTTCGTAATCAATAAATCCCGTTTCGAGATCAATGCCGTACTGAACAAAATTATACATGCGCCCAGAAAAATTCACTGGCGAGCCGTGGGTCAAATGACCACCATGGGCCAGATTCATGCCCAGCACTTTGTCGCCGGGATTGAGGAAGGTGAAGTAGACGGCGGCATTGGCTTGGGTACCGGAGTGGGGTTGCACGTTGGCATAGGCGGCACCAAAGACTGCTTTGGCACGGTCACGGGCGATGTTTTCGACTTGGTCGACCCATTCACAGCCACCGTAGTAGCGGTTGCCCGGGTAGCCTTCGGCATATTTATTGGTCAACACTGACCCTTGCGCCTCCATCACTGCGCGACTGGTGTAGTTTTCGCTGGCGATGAGCTCGAGGCCATCGCGCTGCCGGATGGCTTCACCGACAAGCAAACGAGCAATTGTGGGATCAGACTGCACAAGGTGATCTAGTGGTGACATGATGCTCCTCAACATATAAACAACGCATAATCATTATATAACATATGAAAAGGGCGCCATGCAATGACTGAAAAGGGCGCCATGCAATGACGCCCGAACGAAGTAGGAAGCATGAAGTCGGAAGTATGAAGTGAAGTCGGAAGTGCATATCGCGCAAGCAGACATGCATCGGCGCACAACAATCAACAACACGTCTCTGCGTCCTCTGTGTGCTCTGTGCGAGACAAATGACATATCGCACAATCAGACATCCATCGGCACACAACAATCAACAACACGTCTCTACGTCCTCTGTGTCCTCTGTGCGAGACAACGAGTTCCCCTGGCTCACTCCTCAAACACGCCAATATGCTTGACTTCGAGGGCAAAGGGACCAAACTGCTTGAATTCAATCAGCAGGCTGAGTGAGCGGATGGTGCTGGGGTCGAGGGCGGGGGCCAACACCACCTGACCAAAGCGGGTCGGCAAAAAATCGCTCCAGGCCAAGCGCACCACTTGCCACGTATCGGCGCTGGTCACAAAGGTGGCTTGGTACACGACCGAGCGGTTATCACTGCGCAAGTAGACGCCGTATTGTTTGCCATCACCCCGGACGCGCAATTGCAGGCCGTCATACACCTGGAGATTGCGGGCAGGGGAAAAATCGGTCTGGACGGTAGCGAAACCGCCGTTGTTTTCGGCGCGCACCACGCCTTGGAAGGTGGCGCTGCCCGTGTCACTCGCGACCATGGTACTCTCACTAATGCCGCCCATCACATCGTCATTGCGGCTATACCAAGCGTTGACGGCGGTCGTATCTGCAAAATCAATCATCACCATCTCCTGTTCGATTGTCGCCGTCGCCCCGGTCTCGGTTGCGCCTGGCTCCGCCACAGTCGTCACGTCACTCGCAACGGGCGTTGTGCCGAGTGGCGCCGGCGCCGGTGGGGGCGACGCAATAGGCTGATTGCGAATCGGCGCTGGCGTCGGCAGCACGAGCCCACGCACGAGGTCCCATGCAACATACCCAATCAACACGGCCAACACGATGCCATTCAGCCACATACGCATCTTTTACCCACCCCGCTCTGCATGACTCTCTGTGAGTATTGTAGCTAGATTTGCATGAGCAGGGGGTGAG
>DBCF01000309.1:3580-3709 GCA_002292925.1 Roseiflexaceae bacterium UBA965
TGAAGGAGGAAGTGAAGGAGGAAGTGCGCACCTACGATCCGGCCCTACGTCATTGCATGACATGCAATGACGGTGGCGCCCTACAAGGACGCCACGACGGTTGACGCCACGACGTTGGGAATCGTGACG
>DBCF01000300.1:0-30813 GCA_002292925.1 Roseiflexaceae bacterium UBA965
GAAGGGTGAGTGGAAAAGTAGATGCGAGTATGGGTGATTGTCTTGAGTATGTTTGTGGTGGTGGCGTGTGGTAGCGAAACAATCCCGCTCACTGGTACTGTTACTGATGCCTATACGGGCAAACCGGTGGGATCGGCTGTCGTACAAGTGGGTAGCGCCAAAGCGATGACTGATGCCAACGGTGGTTATAGCATTGAGCGCTGGCAACGCACAGGGATATTTCAAGTGACGAGTGGCGATTATGAAGCCATCAATATGAATTTCGCCGAACGTAAATGGCCCGATACCCTGACTGCTGCTGACACCAAAATCGACATCGTGATTCGCCCCAATGTGATTCGGGGTGTGGTCAATGATGCCTGGACCAAAAAACCACTTGCTGGTGTCGTTATCAAGGCCAGCGATACGATTTCGATGACTACCGGCGCTGATGGACAGTATATGCTCCAGGGCGTGCCTGAATCATTTACCATCAATGCGACCTTCCCCGAGTATGTGCCTTTTTCAGCAACAATTAGCAAAACCACCCAACAAGATATCACCATGGCAAATGGTAATTTGAGCGGTGTCGTCAAAGACCAGTATAGCAATGCCCCGTTGAGCGGTGTGGTGGTTACGGCGGGAGATGTGACCAGCAAAACTGATGCGCAGGGTGCCTATCAACTCAAAAATGTGTCTGCGCGTGCAGAAGTAACTGTTGTATTGGAAGGGTACGCCACCCAAAAGCTCGATGCCAGCACGACCGCGACCCTCGATGTCACATTGCGCCCCGATGTGCTCAAAGGTACGATTGTGAGTAGTGTCGATGGCAAGCCGATCCGCCATGCCACGATTATTGCCACCGATGATATGGCTAAATCAGCCCAAGCAGCGGTGCGAATCGATGGTAGTGACGGGGTGTTTACCCTCAAAGGCATTCCAGAGACTGGTTTTGTGCAGGTGTTGGCTCCCGGCTATCGCAAATTGGTGTTGCCGATTAAACCGGGTGAAATCCCGAGTGAATTCAAACTCGAGCCCTTTGAACCCAAGGCGTCGTATGTGACGGCGGCGGTGGCATCTAACACCAAGTTGATGCAAAAATTCTTTGATAATATCGACAAAACCGAATTGAATGCGATTATCATCGATCTCAAATCTGACCTCCGCGATGATTTAGGGTTGGTCTACTATGATTCGCAAGTGCCACTCGTCAAAGAACTCGGCTTGTCAAGCCCAAATTATGATATCAAGGCCTTACTCGCTGAAGCCAAAAAACGCAATATCTATACTATCGCGCGTGTGCACATATTTAGTCATGACAATATTTTGGCAGAAGCCAAGCCTGAATGGGCCGCCCAAGATAGTGTCAAAGGGGGGATTTTTTATGATTACCCTACTGCAACGATTAAATACGCTTGGTTAGATCCCTTCAACGAAAACGTCTGGGACTACAATATTGCCCTGTCCGAAGAAGCCGCCTTAGCAGGATTTGACGAAATCAATTTCGACTATATTCGCTTCCCATCGTTAGAATTTGGCCCTGATGATGGTAAACGCTTAAAGTTTTCACAAGATAACGTCACGAGTGATGTGCGTTTCGAGACCATCAAAAAAGTCTTGAATCGTGCCCATCCCAAAATCAACGCAGCCGGGGCGTTTTTGTCTGTGGATGTGTTTGGTTTTACCACCGAAGGACCGATGGGCATTATCGGGCAGAGCCTGCCTATTATGGCCGAAACCACCGACTATATCTGCCCGATGGTCTATCCGTCACACTATGGTACAGGCTACATGGGTTTTGATAATCCGGCAGCACATCCCTATGATATACTTTTGGGCACCATGCAATTGGGGCTCAAACAAATGCCCGATACCCGCGCCCGGTTGCGCCCGTGGTTGCAAGACTTCACCTTGATTTGGGTGCCCGACAACATGATTGTTGAGTATGGCGCTGCAGAGCTCCGTGCTCAAATCAACGCCGTTGCTGACGCTAAAACAGCCGCTGGTTGGCAATTGTATAGCTCAGATAATACCTATACGTATGAAGCCTTGAACCCATAATGTGAACGATTCATCCAACCCATGCAGACCATTTATGGCCTGCATGGGTCATGTGGAGTAGCGGTGTCATGCAATTACCACTTTCGAACCACGCGTTCATTATCATGAGTCGTTGGGTAGCGCTTGCGTGCACTGCCGCGCTGTTGTTTTGGCAACAACGTGCAGTCGAGTTATGGGGCGTTTGGCTAATCTTGGTATTATTGACCGCTGCGTTGACTATTGCCGTGCAACCTCTCGTGCGGGGTGCGGTACGGCAGCCGTGGTTGATGGGCGTTGATGTCTTTTTGGCTGCGGCGGTCGTGGTGGGGAGCGATCCCTGGAATAGTCCGTTTTTGTGTTATGCCTGTGCCGTGTTGGTCTTGCCGGCACTCGTCAGTGGCTGGCGTGGGGGAGCGATGGCAGGATTGCTTTGCTCGGCTCTCATTCTCGCATTGATGTATTCACTCGGTGTGTCGTTTGTGAGTAATTTGCCACATATGTGGTTACGCTGGGTGGTGATTGTGACTGGACCTGCTACCATCGGGGTGGTGATTCCAGCAATTTTGCCCCGGATGCAGGTGGCGCTGCCGCGACTGACTCCGCCTGTTTGGTCGACGCTGCTTCCTTTGGCTCCTGGTCTGCTTGATGGGTGGTGGTCGCCATTTGAGCGCATTACCCCCCCATGGCGCATGCGCAAGTCATCCCAACGTATTGCTACCAATATTGCTGAGCGCACCGAAGCCTTGCGGGTCGCCTTATATCAACCACTTGCTGACAGTGATGATGTTTCCGTTATTATCCCTGAACTAGTGGATCGTTTTGAGCGCCATACCTTGATTGCAACTAGGGTGGCTGTGTTGGGTCGTCCGCAAGATTTACCCGAACTCTATGTCCCGCTGTTACGCCGGATTGTGATTGAAGCATTGCTCAATATTGCCCAACACACACATGCCAATGAAGTGGTAGTTATGCTCCGCTATGACGCGCGCGCCTTGACCGTGTTGGTTCACGATGATGGTCAAGGATTGCCGGTGACGGGCATCCACCGGGCTGGGTTGCATTCATTACAGGCGTTGATGTATCGTACCAGTGAGCTAGGTGGTCGCCTCGAAGTGTTTAATCATAACCCTGCGGGGGTGGCGGTGCGCGTAGGGTTGCCATTGGTTGTACAGGTGATGTTATGATGACGCGCTTTGTCATTCAACGTATTTTGTTGTTGAGTGCAATTGGATTATTGCTGTTTGGGATGTCGCGTCCACCAGAACAAGAGTCGCAATGGTTGCTGTGTTTGTGGTTGGCTACGATTCCTGTGGCAATCCTTGGCTTGGGCGAAATCCCGCTACTATTGCGCGTCAACGATACCCAGCGCTCGCTTCAGTCGTTGACCATTGTCATCGCCATTGCCTTTGGGATGCTGTCACTCCAACTCCTGCGCGATCAAGTGATTTGGTCGCAGTATTTAGCAGATCGGGTGGTGGTCAACCAAAGCACCGGCGAGACTTCGAGTAATGTACGTACCTTGATGTTGACCGCCCGGACCTTTCGTGGAGCGATTCGTGATCGCAACAACACCATATTGACCGAAACGATTGTTGGTGCCGATGGGCGTACTGCTCGCCGCTATCCGACTGCTGACCCAAGTGCATTTACTCCGATACTCGGTGTGGTAAATTCACGCTATGGCGTGTCGGGGCTCGAGGCCAGTTATGCCGATTACCTTACCGGTGACCGCAATATTATTGGCCGGTTTGTGCGCATGATTAATGCTCAGCCAGCGCAAGGCGACAACCTCGAATTAAGCATTGATGCGGCCTTGCAACAAGACGTGGCTGCGATTTTGGCTGGCCGTGTGGGGGCGGGTGTCGTGCTTGACCCTAGCACTGGTGCAGTACTCGCAATGGTGAGTACCCCTAGCTATAACCCCAATGATTTAACCAGTAATCTCGATGCTGATCGCTTGGCCGACCAAACCCGCATGGATGCTGCATGGCAACAATTACTTAATCCAGCCAATAACCAACCCTTGTTGAACCGCGCCATTCAAGGGCGCTACCCGCCAGGCTCGACATTCAAATTGGTCACTGCGGCAATTGCCCTCGAAAACGCCGGCGTCGCTCGTCCTGACGACATCACCTGTCCCGAACAACTCGAGGTTGAGCCGGGGGCCCCGCCTGTCGTCAACGCAATCCCCAATCTGATGCGGTTTACCGGTGAACCCGCCAGTTTACGCACGGTGATTGGGTTTTCGTGTAATACGGCCTTTGCCCAGTACGCGTTGCGACTCGGTGCCTATCGGTTGATGGCCGGTGCCGAAAAATTTGGCTTTGCCGTCCCAACGAAATCAGACGAAGCCATCACGATGACTGATTTGCCGACCCTCGCGAGTTTGATTTATAACAACGACAACTTTCTCGATCGCTTGCCTGGCCTCGCCGATACTGGCTATGGGCAAGGTGAATTGCAAGTCACCCCCCTGCAGATGGCGATGGTGGCTGCCACCATCGGTAATAACGGCGTATTGATGCGCCCCTACATTGTCGAGCGGGTGGTACGTGCCAACGGCACCGAATTATACAAACACACCAGCTTCCCAGTGGGTCGCCCTATTTCAAACCGTAGTGCGACGATTTTGCGCGATGCCATGCGCTTTGCGGTCACTGATGGCTTTGGCAAAGCTGCCCAAGCTGTCGAAGGGGTTGCCGTGGGGGGCAAATCGGGCACCGCCGAATACGGCGGACCCGATACCCATGCCTGGTTTGTGGCTCTCGCCCCCATCGAAAATCCGCGCTTTGCCGTAGCCGTTTTAATCGAAAACGGCGGTGAAGGCTCGGGTATCGGCGCGAGCCTCGCCGGGCAGATCTTGCGCGCCGCCTTTACCGATATTCCGGTTGTCACGCCCGCGCCCTAAGTTTTTTCAATAAATAATTACCCTGAATCAGCAGGGATAAGGAGTCTGTCATGACGACGCGCCACGCCTCGATTACCCGTACCACCGGCGAAACTGCCATCACCTTGACGTTAAATGTCGATGGTACCGGGCTTTGTGACGCCCATACCGGCATCGGCTTCCTCGACCATATGCTCACGTTGTTTGCTAAACACGGTTTGTTTGACATAACCGTCAATGCCAATGGCGACCTGCATGTTGACGATCACCACACTGCCGAAGACGTCTGTATTTGTCTCGGCCAAGCGCTTGATTTGGCACTCGCTGACCGCCGTGGTATTGTGCGCACTGCCCATAGTTTTGTGCCGATGGATGAATCACTGGGATTTGTGGCAGTAGACCTCGGTGGCCGTCCCTATGCGGTGTTTGATGCCGAATTTGTGACACCACGAGTGGGGAATTTGGGTACCGATTTGATTTTTCATTTATTCGAAAGCATTGCCATCCACGCCCGCATGAATCTGCATTGCCGCATCATGTACGGTAAAAACGACCACCACAAAGTCGAAGCGCTGTTTAAAGCATTTGGACGGGCTCTCGATGCCGCCACCCGTATCGACCCCCGTTTGGGCAATGCGGTCCCCAGCACCAAAGGCGTATTGTAGAAAAAAAGGGGAACGCGGCATTGACCGCGTTCCCCCTCAGCGCCATGGGCACGATTATTCGTTGTCTGTATGGATGCGTGGTGCCACAATCATTAGTCCCCAACCCGCCACCCCAGCCAGGACGCTCACACCCAGCCAGATGTGGATCGGCCAGATTACCACACTGGTGGCGGCGATGACGCCAAAATAAGCTAGGCAGGCAGTGGTGGGCACTAGTACGGCGCTGACGCGTAGCCGGAGCGCCAAGGGTTGGGCCCGCAACGCATAGGCGATGAGTTCACAGAGCACACCGGTGGCCAGCGCCCCCCAGCCAAAGCGATATTCGTCACCCATCAATGCAACCAACAAGGCGTTGGCGACCAGCACAAACGTCAAGGCGCCGATGGGCATACGTTGGCGTTGCATCCAGAGCGCCACTCCGGTGATGAGCATGACGTTGACCAGTAACCCCACGATGCCGACCATCACGCCGGTATCACCCGAGCGCACCGTTTCGGGCCAGATAATCCCGTAGGGGTGATTGAATTGCAACATAAAAGTCACCACACTCAACCCTGCGAGGGTACTCAACACCACTGGGATGCGTTGTATGGCGGGTTGTTGCGGGTCGTCGTTGCGGGCATTGGCCACCACCACAAAAAACATACTACCCGCCAAAATGAGGTGGGGTGGGCTGAGTAACGGCTCAATGCCGGTTTCAAACCCAAAGGTGGTATGCCACCACAAATCACCAATCCCCGCCAGTGCAAACAGTGGGGCGGCGATAATCGCGGTGCGGATCGATACTGGCAAATCGCGTTGCCAGATTTTGCCGTTGAGATGGGTAATCAATACCAGCAATGCTAATGTGAGTGATGCAGCCAAGTAACCCGAATAAAAAACCGCATGCCACGGTGTAAAAAACGTATTGTCGACTTTGCCATGATTGTGGGCCCAACCATCGAGGTAAAGCCCCGCGAGGAACCATAGGCTCCCCGGCACGAGTAACCACGCCATAGTTTGGGGGTGGTACAAACGGGCAATCCAACCGATGCGAGGCTGGGTAATCTGGAATTTTTCTGCAATCATATGCGCTCCTCGTGTGTCAATTGCGTGGTCTGCTCACCAAACGTCGCCATGCCAAAGCCAATTGCCACGGCCATGACCACGACACCACCCCAAACACTCGGCCCCCACGCCAACGTGCTGGTATACTTCAACACCAAAAAATACCCCAATGCAAAACTGCCTGGCCACACCAATGCTGGGATACGGCTGGCGTGGCCGGTTTTGCGGCTGACCCATTCGGCCCATATGCCGACGACGAGTAACAACGCCGCAAAGCGCCATTCCCCTTTGCTGATGGCCTGACTCACCCCGAGGATGCCTGACGCCAGCGTAAAAGCCCCAAATGGGGCATTGTGGCGGCGCATCCACTGCAATACAATCAGCCAGACACTCACAAATAGCAAAAAGCCACTGACGCCCAAGCCTACCACCGTATCACCACTATACAATTCGGCATAGACGGCGGTCAGTGGTGAGACAAACATGAGCAAGGTGAGGATGACTACGGCAGCCAAGCTCCCCGCAATGGCCCCCAACCACGTTAAATGTCCATGGGCATTGCGTTGTCGGCTGGGGATACTCACGAGTATCGCCAATACTGCCGCCAAGGCAATATGTGGCGGACTGAGCTGAGCCTGTAAATCTTGCTCAAAGCCAAACAGACTATGCCAAATCAAATCAGCAGCCCCAAATAACGCTACCAATGGTCCCATGCTCAATCCCAAGCGATGGGCAGCGAGTGGCGCAACCTGCCGGTAGGTGAGGTAGCCATACCATGCCACGCTCCCAAACAAGCCGGTATACAAAATCGCGTGCCATGGCGTAAAAAACGTATTGTCAGTAGCGCCATGCACGTGCGCCCAGGCGTCGAGCGTCATCCCGGCAATAATGCAGAGCGCTAACCCGAATGAAATGCCATGATAATGTTTCATAATTATGATTCTGTATAGGCGAACATGCATTTATCATAGCACACCACACGGTGAGGGCATTTGGCGGTAGACCGTATGCGCCGCTGCCTGCTTGGGCAATGCTGGTCTGCGTTTTCAACGGGTATTGGTTCGGTACCGGTAGTGTTGCGAGATTGACGTTACGTATTGCAGAATAACAATCGGCTATGCTAGAATAAGCGCACTCCCTACGCACAATAGTACGTTGCTCCAATACGCATCTCCGTATTGGTCGTCAACGTTAGTCTGTCGCAATGGTGAGTTTGCCTGGCAATGTCGCCACATCCGTACTTGAGATCAAAGAGGAACTCATGAACAAACTAACCATGTTCGAACAGTCGGCTGTCTGGGTGGTTCTCGGCCTGTCACTCCTTGGTATCGCCTATGCCTTTATCTTGCGGGCGCAAATCATGGCCCAAGACAAAGGTACTGACCGCATGCAAGAAGTCTGGGGCTTCATTAAATCTGGCGCCAATGCCTACCTCAGCCAGCAATTCCGCACCATTGTCATTTTGATTACCGTCCTCACCTTTGTACTTGGTGCGAGTGTGCTGGTTATCCCCCCCACCCATGAAGCAGTATTGCGTTTTGGTGATGAACAAACCGCCTTGTGGTGGGTGGCTATTGGGCGAGCCGTGGCTTTTTTGATGGGTTCGCTTTTTTCATATACTGTCGGTTTTGTCGGCATGAATGTGGCAGTCGAAGGCAACGTACGGGTAGCTGCTGCGTCGCGCATTGGCTATAACCCGGCCTTGCAAGTCGCTTACCGCTCCGGTACCGTCACCGGTATGCTCACCGTAGGCTTGGGACTGTTGGGTGGCACGTTAATCTTTATGGTATTTGATATCAGTGCCCCCGATGCCCTGCTGGGCTTTGGTTTTGGTGGTTCGCTGATTGCCTTGTTTATGCGTGTCGGTGGCGGTATCTATACCAAAGCCGCCGATGTGGGTGCCGACCTCGTCGGCAAAGTCGAAGCCGGTATTCCCGAAGACGACCCACGCAACGCTGCCGTGATTGCCGACTTGGTGGGCGACAACGTCGGTGACTGTGCCGGGATGGCTGCTGACGTCTTTGAAAGCTTCGAAGTTACCATTGTCTCGGCGTTGATCCTTGGCTTAGTGCTTGGTGACGCCACCAGCGGCACTATGGGTGATGGTAATTACGATATGCGCTACGTCATCTTCCCATTGATCCTGCGTGGTATTGGTGTGATTGCCTCGCTCATCGGCAATACCATTGTGCGTACCGATGAACAAAAGCGCGACGCCATGGGCGCCATGAACCGGGGCTTTTATTTGGCAGCAGCGGTTGCTGTCGCTGGGTTTGCGGCTATTACCCAATACTACATGATCGACCCTGCGACTGGTTTGGTTGACTGGAAGCCCTTCCTCGCCACGGTGTCAGGCGTGGTACTGGCCATCGCCCTCGACAAATTAACCGAATACTTTACCTCGACCCATTATGCCCCGGTCAAAGAAGTCAGTGCTGCCTCCCAAACTGGTGCCGCCACCAATATTTTGTCGGGGACGGCCTTGGGGATGGAATCAAGCACGTGGTCTGCCATCGTCATTGGTGTTTCTATTTTGGCATCCGTGTTGATTTATGGTGGTGAACCAATCGCCATCCAATTCACGGCGATTTTGTATGGGGTATCACTCACCGGTATCGGGATGTTGACCCTCACCGGCAACACGATTTCGATGGACTCGTTTGGTCCTATCTCTGACAATGCCAACGGTATCGGCGAAATGGCGGGTCTCGACAAAAACGCCCGGGCAGTCATGGATGACCTTGATGCCGTCGGTAATACCACCAAAGCCGTTACCAAGGGCATTGCCATTGGTTCGGCCGTGATTGCTGCCGTAGCCTTGTTTGGTTCGTTTTTGACCGACGTCGGCAAAGTCCAAGCCCAACTCGGTCAAGCTATCATGCAAGGGGTCAATGTGTCGTCGCCGCTCGTCTTTATCGGGCTGTTGGTCGGTGGCGCAGTGCCCTTCCTCTTTTCGTCATTAATGATTCGGGCGGTGGCCCGGGCTGCTGCCGAAATCGTCAACGAAGTGCGCCGTCAATTCAAAATCCCTGGCATCATGGAAGGTACTGTCGTGCCTGACTATGCCCGGGCTGTCAGTATTTCGACAGCAGCTGCCCAAAAAGAACTGCTCGGCTTGGGGATTATGGCCGTCGTCATCCCCATGATTGTCGGCTTCATGCTAGGTGTCGAAGCGCTCGGTGGCTTTTTGGCTGGCGTGATTGTGTCGGGTCAACTCATGGCTGTCTATCAATCCAACGCCGGTGGTGCCTGGGATAACGCCAAAAAATACATCGAAGAAGGCAATTACGGCGGCAAACACTCAGAGCCACACAAGGCTGCGGTGGTGGGTGATACCGTCGGTGACCCTCTCAAAGATACTGCCGGTCCAGCCTTGAACCCGATGATCAAAGTCATGAATCTCGTGTCGTTGATTATTGCCCCAATTATCGTGGCTTCACGCCCTGCAGGGAGTGCTATGAGCCCCACCGTGATGGTTATGATGGTGATTTGTGTGGCAGGGTTGATCTGGTCGATTTGGCGCTCCAAGAAACCAGCTCAATCAATGTAACTGTATGGGAATACATAATCCCCGTTACGAGATACCTCGTAACGGGGATTTCTTGTAAATGCCAACCCGAGCGAATCGCGCCTTCCGCTCGGGTTGTCTTCCCTGGTCTAAGAACTAATAACGTGAATGCTCAATGATAAAACTGAGCGCTTACCGGCTACCGCGGCGCTGATCTTGGAAGCAGTCGTCGCAGTATACGGGCTTGTTGTTGCGGGGTACAAAGGGCACGGTGGCCTCTTTGCCGCAGCCGGCACAGGTGGTGGTGAATTGTTCACGTGAACCGCCACTCATTGGGCGCTCGCGGTAACCACCGCCGTTGTCGCTGCCGCGACCGTTCATCTGTGACTTGCGTTGTTGACGGCAAGGTTGACAACGGGTCGGCTCGTTGGTGAAGCCCTTTTGGGCGTAGAACTCTTGTTCGCCTGCGGTGAACACAAATGGTGTTCCGCAATCGCGACAATTCAGTGTCTTGTCAGCGTAGCTCATCGCTAGCTCTCCTCTAATTCCTATGGGTGGATTTTCCTGGGGGGAGTCTGGTATGCGCGGACCAGGGAATTGGCGTGATCTAAACACAATAATATGAGGGCCTAGAATAAAAAACACTCACACATATGTATGGACCACCAATCTTGTTAGTAGTGTAGCATAGTTTTACAAGAACTGCAATAGTGTTTAGTTACGCACATTCTTTGTGACTATTGTCAATCACGAATTACCCCTAAAAAACATTTACACTCGTGTATATATGCATATATGTATATTTTCTAACTCACACAAAATCACCATTATTGTGCGATAATTAGCGCTTTTTTGCCGTGAAGTATGATTATTTGCTGCAATTAATCACTACTTTCGTCATAAATCCTATATGCTTCGATGTAATCGCTGTGGAGTAATTCACCACGCACTGCACAGGTTTTTACGAGATTAAAGTAACTCATTGGATGAGTAGGTAGCGATTTGTGGTGTAAAAATTGCGTTTGCAATGAATCAACACCGCGGGTTTTCTACAGTATAGCTGTTGGTGGCGCAGTGGTGGCTAGTCGACCGGGTGTGCATGTTGTACCACCAACAAAATACCCGATTGCACCTGTACGGTGGCGGGCATACGAGTGACAACATTACTTACCCCTCGTGACCGCTCAAAATAAAGCGTCGCATGATCGAGGGGGTAGGCTAACCCGGTGGTGGTGATGCCATCGACGGTGGGGGTCAACGGCAACAGCGACACCGTACGGGTAATTGGCCCATCGAGTATGATATGGTCACGCACAATCGCCAAGGTTTGACCATCAGCAAAAATCCGCACCGTACGCCCAATCAACATCGGCAAACTGAGCATTGCGATGGTGGCGACGGTGTGATCCCAGCGGCCACCCAGCACACAAAACAAATCAATATGGCTGGCGTTACGGGCTACCGCAGCCAGTAAGGCGAGTTCGAGGTCAGTTTCGTCTTTTTCACGGGCATAGCGCTGTACCTCGACGCCTTGGGTGACTAACCAAGCGACGTGTTGATCGCTCAGTGAGTCGAGATCGCCGATGAGTAAATGAGGCACAATCCCCGCAGCAGCGAGCGGTTGGGCACCACCATCAGCGGCAATAATATAATCTGCACTCGCGGCGATTTGTGATAACCGCGTATCAGCGTTGACAGGAGCATTGGCGACAATTATTATGCGCACGGTACCGTATACTTGTATAGTTAGAATATCGCATGTTTATTATCGTTCTATTATAGTCGCTTCTACGATTTCGTGGGGCGCTATCAGCCGACAAGGAATATTGTCATGACACTACAGAGTGGCGTATGGGAAGAACGTTGGCATCCCCTGCGTGAAGAATGGATTATCGTCGCCGCCCACCGCCAAAACCGTCCCTGGATTGGCCAAACAGTCACTACCCCACCCCCACGTGACCCCGTCTATGACCCGACCTGTTATCTCTGCCCCGGTAATATGCGGGTCAGTGGCAACCAAAACCCTACCTACGGTGGGGTCTATGTCTTTGACAACGACCACCCCTGCGTCGGTCCACTTGCCCCACCGCCCGTGACGCCACCGTGGCCCTACCGTGCCCGCCGTGCCGATGGTATCGCCCGGGTGATTTGTTTTAGTCCGGCCCACAACCAAACATTAGCCGAGATGGCGCCCTCCGCCATTGCCGATGTGGTACAGGTCTGGCAACAACAGACCTATGACCTTGGCCAACGCCCCGAAGTCAATCATGTGCTCTGTTTTGAAAACAAAGGAGCCGTGGTAGGGGTATCCAATCCGCATCCCCACGGCCAAGTCTATGCTACCAATTTTGTGTTCAAAACGATGGAAACAGAGCTGTTTGCCGCTCAGCGCTTTTGGCATGACCACAATCGTGTCTTGATGCACGAAATCATCGCCGCCGAGCAACAAGACGGGCGCCGGATTTTGTACGAAGACGACCATACCATCGCCTTTGTGCCCTACTTTGCCCGCTACGCCTACGAAGTATATGTGGTTCCCAAGCGCACGGTGGCGCATCTCTATGGCCTCAACGTTGCTGAATCACAATCGCTGGCCCAGGCAATCAGTGCCGTGACCATCCGCTTTGATAATTTGTGGCAGATGTCGTTCCCCTATGTGATGTCATTGCACCAAGCACCGACTGATGGTAGCCAGCTGCCCTTTTTCCACGCCTTTTTGGCCTTTCACCCCCCGTTGCGCCGTCCCGATTTGCTCAAATACCTAGCTGGCCCCGAAATCGGCGGCGGGAATTTTTTGAGTGATACCGCCCCCGAAGCCACCGCAGCCGCCTTGCAAGCCGTGACTGCCGTTCATTACCGTGCCAGCGAGGTGCAATAATGCGCAACCCTGAGTTTTTGCTCCAAGAACTCCAACGTATCCACTGCGCCATTCGTGATGCCGTGGTGCAGGCCTGTGAAGCCACCGCGCTCGAACAGATGGCCACCGTGACGGCGTTTGAAGGTGGCGACACCATTTATGCCATCGACCGCGTCTCTGAAGTGGTATTGCTGACCCAGTTTGCTGATTTGTCCCAGCACTACAACTTTCGACTCGTCGCTGAGGGTCTCGGCCATGACGGCATCCACGACTTCCCTACCGGCGTGGCTGAATCTGCCCTCGAGCTGGTCATCATCGTCGACCCCATCGACGGCACCCGTGGCCTGATGTACCAAAAACGCTCGGCGTGGATTTTGACCGGCGTGGCACCCTACCGTGGTGCCCACACTAATCTGCGCGATATCACACTGGCACTGATGACCGAAATCCCCCTCGTCAAACAACACTTGTGCGACACCTTGTGGGCTATTGCGGGCCACGGTGCCCACGCCACTCGCTATAACCGCATGACGGCGACCGCCCAGCCGTTGCCGATTCGGCCTTCTCAAGCCACCACGATTTTGAATGGCTTCGGCAACATTGCCCGTTTTTTTCCGGGTGAACGGGCGCGGTTAGCCGCCGTCGATGATCTGCTCACAACCGAGTTGTTGGGCGAAGCCCCTCAAGGGCGCGCCCTCTCGTTTGAAGACCAATACATCTCGACCGGCGGCCAACTGTATGAAATCTTGATGGGGCACGACCGTTGGCTCGCCGATGTGCGTCCGCTGTTGTTGCCCCCTGACCAGCGCCACGGCGAGACGCCCATGTTGTGTTGCCACCCGTATGATATGTGTACCGAATTAATTGCCCGTGAAGCAGGGGCGATTGTCTGCAAAGCCAATGGCCAGCCCCTCGATGCCCCCCTCGATGTCCAGAGCGGCGTATCGTGGGTGGCAGTCGCCAATAGTACGTTGGCAGCCCGGTTGCTCCCGGCGCTTCAACACGCCTTGCAATCCTATGACATGCAATTGGAGGACGATGATGTGGCATAGTGATCCACAACCAGCGCAATTGACACCTGATGCACGCATTGATGCCCTGCTCGCCGCATACGCCGACCCGCTCCAGCCGGCGTGGCTGGCCCGCGCACCGGGGCGCCTCGATGTGATGGGGGGCATCGCCGATTATTCGGGGTCGCTGGTACTCCAGCTGCCCCTCGATGTCAGCGCCTTGGCCTTGGTGCAACCCCGCACCGATGGCCAAGTGGTGGTGGTGAGCCGTGCTAGCGAACTCCAAAACCACTATCGGGCTCAATTTAGCGCCAGCGCCCTGACTGGCGAATACCCCGCCGTGCGCAATTATTTGCGACGGCAACCCCAGATGGCGTGGGCTGCCTATATGGCGGGGGTGTTGCCTGTACTTGCGCGCGAAGCCAATCTGCACTTCCCCCAAGGGGTGACGATTGTCGTCGATTCGAGTGTGCCCCTCGGCAAAGGGGTCAGCTCGTCTGCCGCCGTCGAAGTCGCCACCATGCGCGCCTTGCTGGCCATGGCCAATCACCCCTGCGATGGGCGGACCTTGGCCATCTGGAGCCAAATGGTCGAAAACCACATCGTCGGTGCACCGTGTGGCATCATGGATCAGATGACCTCGGCCTGTGGCCGCGCCAATCAACTCCTCGCCTTGCGCTGTCAACCCGCCGAGCTCCTCGACCCCGTAGTCATCCCCGCCGACCTAATGGTCTGGGGCATTGATTCAGGGGTGCGTCATGCCGTATCGGGCGCCGATTATGGTTCGGTGCGGGTAGGTGCGTTTATGGGCTACCGCATTATCGCCGACCTCACTCAGACCCCAGTGACAATCACTGACGGGCGGGCCACCATTGCCGATACGCGGTGGGGCGGCTATTTGGCCAACTTGACCCCCTCCGAATTCAGCCAATCCTATGCGGATGCGCTCCCCCTCCAGATGTCTGGGGCGGACTTTGTTACCCGCTACGGTGCCACCAGCGATGCCATCACCACCATTGATCCCCAGCGTATCTATGCGGTGCGCCAGCCTACTTACCACCCCATCGCCGAGCACCACCGCGTACGCACCTTTGGGCAATTGCTGGCCGCAGACACCCAAAACGACCAGGTGGCCGAGTTACTCGGCGAACTGATGTATCAGTCGCATGCCAGCTACAGCGCCTGTGGCCTCGGCTCTGCAGCCACCGATGCGATTGTGGCGGCGGTGCGCGCCTTGGGCTCATCTCATGGCCTGTTTGGCGCCAAAATCACTGGCGGTGGCAGTGGCGGCACCGTGGCGGTGCTCGGTCGCCCAGACGCCGTGGCCCACGTCCAACAGATTGCGCAAACCCATGGCAGTGGCTTGGTGTTTGCCGGCTCGAGTGACGGGGCGGCTTTTTCGCCGGTGTGGTGTTTTAACTATACATAATAGTTGATTTGTGTTATATATGGTTTTTCTTTTGTGAAAAAAGCGTAGCCCGCACCGTGAATTGACCACATAAAGATGGTTCGGTGCGCTATTGGTACAATAGAGATATTCGTTAGCAAAGAGAGTGAGTGTGTGATGCGTGGATTGCCATGGCGCAATATCGGGTGGGGATTATTGGCGGTGCTGGTCATCGTCGGGATTATTTTTCGTGAGCCGATTGTATTCAACGTCAAATTGCTCAATGTGGCGCGTATCGGCAAAGCCTATTATGAGGAATACCCGTTTATCACCAAGAACATCGCCTATGGTGGCGCCGATCATCAGCGACTCGACGTCTATCGCCCCGAAACACCTGGTAATTACCCGGTAATCATCTACATCCATGGTGGTGGCTGGAACAGTGGCGACAAAGAGTTATACGCCCTCGTTGCCCAAAAACTAGTCCCACTAGGCATGGTGGTGGTGGTTCCCACCTACAAACTCCACCCCGATGCCACCTACCCTAGCATGATTGACGATGTGGCAGCGGCAGTGAGTTGGACCATCGAAAATGTCGATCAATATAGTGGCAATCCCCAACGCATCATCCTCGGTGGCCAATCGGCTGGGGCCCAACTGAGTGCCATGGCGTTTATGGATGCTTCGGTCCTTGCCAAATATCAGCATAGTAGTGCCGAGATTTGTGGCTATTATGGTATCAGCGGTGTGTATGATATCAACGCCCAGTTCGCCTTTGAGCAATCGTATGGTCGCCCCGCCCCAGTGATGACGGCAGTGATGGGTGGCCAAGCCAATTTCACCGCCACCTCACCGACCAACTATATTCGTGCCGATTTGCCACCAATGCTCTTTATTCACGGTGATGCCGACGAAACCGTGCCGCTGCAAATGTCCCAAGATTTCGTGGCTGCCCTGCAAAAAGCCGGTGTCAACGCCGACCTGCGTGTCTACCCCGAGCGTGGCCATTCGGAGTTGTTGTTTTATACGTTGACCCAAAACCCAGGGCAGTTAATTACCGATGTGGTTGAATTCGCCAATCAATGCCCCTAATTGGGCTTGTGACGTGGATGATTGTAGTCCCACGCATAATCACAGGTGATTAGAATTAATCCGTGTTAAACGCGAGTGACGTTGAGATGGGTGCGTTGGCATAAAAACGCCGTTGGGTACGCGTCAATTGTCCGAGTTCGGGGGCACGCATCAGCGTTGCCCCCGTTGTCGTATGTAACCATACCCGCCGCCACTTCCGGCTGGGAATGAGTGGCTCACAGGGGGTGACGTCAGCGAGTTGCAGTCCCACATAGTACTGCTGTGCACGGGGGTGGTCTGGTTGGTGTGGGCAACACACTTGACGTAATCCTAGTGTGTAATCGGTGATGCGTGCGTAATAGCCGATATGCCAAGCCATGGTGGGGTGCCATTTGGGCAAGTAGGCCGCCAAATAGTCGGCGCCATAGGCAAGTGCGGCATGAGCGATGGGGATGTGATAGTGCTGGGTGTGCAAGAGTGTTGCTAAATCTGCACGGGTTTTGATAATCCCAATTAATACCGTCGCATCATCTGGAACATTCATAATGGTTCCTTTCATTTATTATTTTTGGTGCCTGCCCTTAGGGTGCGCGCATGACTACGCAGTGATCCCACGCATCCATGCGACTAACTCTGGCGCATGCTGCGCAATCGCGTGCTGGAATTGCGTGAGCGCCACGGGGCCAGCTCCCACTTCGAGTTCACAATCTGCGCACATACCCGCATGTTTGATGCTCCGTAACAGCCAAATCCCACTGGCAACATCGAGATAATCACTGTGTGCGCCATGCCCGCCGGCGGTGGTAGTGGTGCGAGTGGTGTGTGGGCTACTCAGATGTAGTAATGCGGGGCGTAATTGCCAGGTGTTGATGCTCGCCACTGCGGCTTCGATGGGCTGGTACGGCCACGGCGCCTGTTGATGATAATGCAACCAATCAAAGACAATCGGTAATTCGACACTCGTGGCATTGGCCAAGAATTCACCAAAATCTCCATGGGTGTATTCAATCGCCAAAAAATGGCGTACTGCCACCGGTAAATGGCTGAGGGTACGGCGTTGTGTGTCGTGCCAGGTCGGCACATGACAGACAATCACACTGTCAACGGCCGCACACGCCACAAAAAACGCCGCTATTCGCTCAAATGTCGTAATCAATTGTTGGGGGTGGGCAATCGGGGCATGCACCACCAAGCGTAATTGATGGGTTGCGATGAGTTGCCCAATCAATTGGTACATCGCGTGTGGTAATGGCGCAATCATTTGGAGCGGAATCCGGCATAGTTGTTGGTTGCGGGCCACTGCCGCCAAACAGCGCGCATGCCACCAGGTGGCACAATCACCACGGGTGGGGTTGGGGAATATTGCCGTGCCCATGCGAATCATGTCGTGCTCCACATCCTACGGTGACGCAGTATTCAACATGGGTGTAGTATAGCGTGGTTTTTTGAGGAAATCAACACAAATGTGCTAATTACCATAATGTTTTTTGCATGGTGCGTTGGGCTGGACCCCATGCCACACAATCGTGTGGTGGTAGCGCAGTAATCGTGCGGAAGTATTGTTGGCAATCATGCATATGCAACACCGTGTGGATGCTCCGCACGGCTATCTCTGGACTGTTTGCTTCACGCGATAAATGCGCCAACCACACATCGCGGGGTTGTTTGTCTTGACCGACCTGCGCCAACAACGCGCCTGTCTGGATGTTGTCGAGATGCCCGGTGGGGCTGGCGATGCGCAATTTAAGCGAGTGATCATAACTCGACAGCCGCAAGCGCTCGCGGTCGTGATTCGCTTCAATCACAATTAATTGGGCTGCCTGCAAAAAAGGGATAAGGATTGGTTGCCATTCACCTAAATCAGTCGCAATCGCCGCCGTAATCTGGTCATGACTAATTTGTACTGCAATTGGTGCCACTGCGTCATGACTAACTGCCATCGCTTGGATGGCAATGCCGGCAATCAGGGTGGGGTGCATGTAGTCGAGGTGATGGACGGTTACTGTGGGAGGGATATTAATCTTTTGGGCGGTAGCTGCCATGGTGTAGATGGGGATGCGGTAGCGCTTGGCGAGCGCTCCCGCACTGGTGGTATGGTCGCCATGTTCGTGGGTCACGATAATCCCCAATAAGTGTTCGGGGAGCGTGCCAAAGCGGGCACAGCGCGCCAAGATAGTTTTTTGGGGGAGCCCCGCATCAACCAACAATGCGCCAACAGGAGTTTGAATCAAGCAAGCGTTGCCTGTGCTCCCCGATGCCAACGACACAACCTGCATGCCAACCCCTTTGATTGCGGAATAATCAGGCAATAACGGTTAATGCCTGTGCCATATCACCTTGAATATCTTCGCAGGCTTCGATGCCCACCGACATGCGGATTAGTCCATCCGAAATCCCGCGGGCTTGTCGTTCGGCCGGTGATAGTCCTCGATGTGACGCCAAGGCCGGTACACTAATCATGGTGTAGATATCACCGAGTGTACTCGCCGGTAATACCAATTCCAAGGCATTTGCAAACGTGGCTAATCTTTCGGGTTGGCGTAACTCAAACGCCAACATTGCGCCATACTTGCCATTGAGCGTACGTTGGGCTACTGCATAATCGGGGTGCGTTGCCAAGCCAGGGTAATGCACCTGCGCCACAGCGGGGTGATTTGCCAGCCATTGGGCAATGACAGCGGCATTGGCACATTGGCGTTCAACTCGGAGTGACATTGTTTTCATGCCGCGCAAAATCTGCAGGGCTTCAAATGGTCCAAGTACCATTCCCAAGGTGGCATTGATATGCCGCAACGGCCCCATATAGGCTTCGTCACGTACGACGACCAACCCACCGGTAGCGTCGCCATGCCCACTAAAGTATTTGGTAGCACTATGCGCCACAAAGTCGATACCGAGCGTCAATGGTTGCTCGACGATGGGGGTGGCAATGGTATTGTCGACTACGGTGCGCGCCCCACAGGCCTGGGCGCGTTGGGCAATGGCGGCCATATCGACCACCCGAAACAGCGGGTTGGATAACTGCTCGGCATAAATAATATCGGGCTGGTGGGTGGCAATCGCCGCATCGAGCGCACGCAGATCAGTGAAGTCGCAAGTAACGATTGCGACCCCGTATGGTGCAAAAAAATCACGCAAGAGTACCGTTGTAGCACCATACATATCGCGGGCGGCCAAAATACATTTGATAGGGTGTCTTAATGACGCGCCTGCCGCCAAAATAGCGGTGTAGATCGCGGACATGCCCGAGGCCGTGGTCAACGCACCCGCACCGGCTTCGGCAGCAGCTGCGGCGACTTCGAGGGCTATATTGGTGGGGTTGCCATTGCGGCCATAGGCATAGCCTTCGCCACCGAGGGCTGCATCGAATGCCCCCATATCTTCGTGGAAATACGTGGTTGAGGTATAGAGTGGCGTGGTGGTTGGTTGCCCTGGTTGTACGGGTAACCGTTCGCCTGCATGTACCATGCGGGTAGTATATTGCCAACGAGGATTGTATTTTGGTGCCACTGCACATTCCTTCCTGACATAATGATGCCCCCAAGTATACCATATTAAGAACTTAGCACACGATAACAATGGAATTTGTTGTGCTGTTAACGCTGATTTACTTGATGAAAATCACTAAATATCCGAATGTAGATGTATTGGTAGCTATGTTTTGGAGTCAAAAAAATTTAATCAAAGCATAACATAAACACTGTCTACTGTTGATATGTTTGTTATATAGTTCACATAGTATCAATACCTACGCCAAAATCCCACCCTGATCGTCATTCCATGCAGGGTGCCCGCACCCGGAGCGTGGAATCTCCCGAGGCGAGCCATAGGATAGGCACACGACGGGAGGTGTACGCTCGATAGGAAATTTCACGACCGTAGTCATGGAATGACGGGGAAAGGGGGAGCGACTCCGCACCCGGTGCCTACACTGTGCGCCATACGCTCGCGGAAAATAACGACTGCGGTTACTGTTGCACCAAAACACACGTGTGGTATTAAAATTACTTCTGCCGAAACTACACAATAAATTAAAATCAAAAATTGATTGCATAATCTTAGCACTTGGGCATATCAATACATCGCGACACAACCAACGAGCGTCCTAGATTGGCGTAGGTATTGTAGTATATGAACGAATGATATTTCATGTACGTACAGATTTTTTACGAGGAGAACCCATGTCAATCCGCAAAGAACTCTTGGCTCGTCGTCGGTTTTTGCAACTCAGCGCCTTTGTTGGTGCTGGTGCCGTAATCGCAGCTTGTGGTGCCACCGCACCCGAAGCGCCTGCTACCGAAGCCACTGTTGCCCCTGCAGCCGAAGCCACGATGGCTCCTGAAGCCACGATGGCTCCCGAAGCTACCGCCGCTGTTGCCGAAGCCACCACCGCCCCAACTGCTGAGCCGATGTTGCCTCCTGCCCCAGCCCCCGGCCCGTTGTCAGCTGCTGATGCCGGTGGGATTGATGAGTTGATTGCCAAGGCCAAGGCCGAAGGCGAACTCAACGTAATTGCATTGTCCCACGACTGGTTGAACTACGGCGAAGTTATTTCTTCATTTGCCGCAAAATACGGCATCAAAGTCAACGAACTGAACCCAGACGCTGGTTCGGGTGATGAAATTGCTGCCATCAAAGCCAACGCCGGCAACACCGGTCCCCAGGCTCCTGACGTCATCGACGTCGGTTTTGCCTTTGGTCCTTCTTCCAAAGAAGCCAACTTGCTCCAACCCTACAAGGTGTCAACTTGGAGCGAAATTCCTGATTCACTCAAAGATGCCGATGGCTTCTGGTATGGCGCTTACTACGGCGTGTTGGCCATTGCCGTCAACAAAGACGTGGTTCCTGCGTCACCAGCCACCTGGTCAGATTTGCTCAAGCCCGAATACAAGGGTCAATTTGCCTTGACCGGCGATCCCCGTAGCTCAATCCTAGCCATCCAAACCATCTATGCTGCTGCCCAATCAAATGGTGGTAGCCTCGACGATGCCAAGCCAGGCCTCGAATTCTTTGCCAAGCTCAAAGAATCAGGCACCTTGATCGAAACCATGGGCTCAACGGCGTTGTTCACCCAAGGTGAAACCCCGATTATGCCAATGTGGTCATTCTTGGCCCTCGGTATGCGCGACACCACTGCCGGTAACCCCGAAGTGGACGTCGTCATTCCTGAGCCAGTATTCGGTGGTGTGTATGTCCAAGCCATCAGTGCCTACGCCCCCCACCCACATGCTGCCCGTTTGTGGCAAGAGCACCTCTTCTCAGACGAAGTGCAATTGATTTGGGCCAAGGCCTATGGTATCCCCACCCGCTTCGGTGCCATGTTGAGCGCCAAGAAAGTCCCTGCTGACGTGTTGAGCAAGATTTCTTCAGTCGACTTGATGGCCAAGGCTATCTTCCCCAATGTGGCACAGTTGAATGCCTCAAAAACGGTCATCACCAAACAATGGGACACCATCGTCAAAATGGAAATCACGAAGAAAGACTAATTTAGCGCTTCTTTTGTGACATAATCGATAATTGCTCGCTGAGGGTTACCCTCAGCGAGCAATTTCTGCAATAAAATTACAGACCGTTATTTTGAAATAAAAGGGGACGTCATGGCCAATGGAGCCGCACAGACATGGTGGCGCCAGATTGAATGGCGCAGGGTTGGCGTGAGCTTGACCGTTGCGCCGTTTTTGTTGTTTGCCGTGTTGTTTATGATTTTGCCTGCGGGTTCATTACTCATCGAAAGCTTTCGCAATGCCCAAGGGCAGTGGACGTTGGCCAATTTTGCTGATATGAATGACCCGATGATTATCGAAGCCTATGCCATGAGTTTGCGGATTAGTATTACTACGGCAATTATCGGTGCCATCCTCGGATTGCTTGTCGCCTATGCGATTACCGTGGGTGGTTTGCCACGTGGGATTCGTACTGCGATCTTGACCTTTAGTGGCGTGGCGTCAAATTTTGCCGGGGTGCCGTTGGCATTTGCCTTTGTGGCTACACTAGGTCGTACCGGGATTGTGACCGCGTTGCTTACCCAATTAGGCATTAACCTCTACAAAAACGGCTTTAATTTGTACTCGTATGCGGGATTAGTCCTTGTCTACGTCTACTTCCAATTCCCGTTGATGGTGCTCGTGATGACACCTGCACTCGACGGGCTCCGCCGTGAATGGCGCGAAGCGAGTGCAATTTTGGGGGCCAATACCGCCCAATACTGGCGCCATGTAGCCTTGCCGATTTTGATGCCGGCGATTTTGGCAGGGATGGTGTTGTTGTTTGGTAATGCCTTTGGTGCTTTTGCTACCGCTTATGCTTTGACGGGTGGTACGTTCACGATGGTGACCAATGTCATCGCCCAAGAAATGAGCGGCGATGTGCTCCACAACGAAGCGCTGGCCTATGCCTTGGCCACGGGGATGATTGTGATTATGACCATCACGATTGGCACGTATACTTTGCTCCAACGCCGTGCTGAGCGTTGGTTACGCGCCTAACAGGAGGATGCGATGTTTCGTCGATTTTGGCCGTGGCTATGGGTAAGCCTTGGCGTGTTGTATTTCTTTTTGCCAATTTATGCCACGTTTGTCTTTTCACTCAAAGCCAAAAAAGGCATTTTTTCGTTGATTGCGTATGACAAAGTCTTTGCAGACCCCCGATTTGGGTCAAGCTTCATGTTTTCAACACAAATGGCCTTGCTGACGATTTTTTGTTGTATGGTGCTTCTCATTCCTACCTTGACCGTATTGCATTTGTTTTTGCGTCGCTTGCGCCCGATTGTCGAATTTATGGCGCTTGTGCCCTTTGTCATCCCCAGTGTGGTGTTGGTATTTGGCTATTTGCGCGTATTTGCCCGCCCACCCTTGTCGTTGACCAATACCACCCTCGGCACCTATGGGTTGCTCCTCGCTGGCTATATGGTGTTGTCGATGCCCTATATGTATCGTTCGATTGATGCCGGTTTGCGTGCCATTGATTTGCGCACGTTGGTTGAGGCGTCGCAAAGCCTTGGGGCTGGGTGGTTGACTATTTTTGTGCGGGTCATATTCCCCAATATTCGGGTAGCGGTCCTCAATGGCTCGTTTGTGACTTTTGCAATTGTGATTGGTGAACTTACATTGGCGCGCTTTATGCTCGGGAATGCGGTGGCGTTTGCCCCCTATCTTGCCGAAATCGGTCGGGCTCGTGCCTATGAACCCGCTGCTATTACCGTGTTGAGTCTGTTGTTGACGTGGGGGATTGTCATGATTATGCAATTCCTTGGGCGCAATACGACTGCCACAATTGCCGGTCCACGATAGGCACGTTATTTTCACTAATACTATTGTCAACAAGGAATCCAATATGAGTTTTTTAGTGTTACAAGGCGTCCGCAAACAATTTGGCGCCACCGTGGCCGTTGCCCAATTTGATTTGGAAATTGCTCGTGGCGAGTTTGTGTCGTTCCTTGGTCCGAGTGGCTGTGGCAAAACAACTACATTGCGTATGGTCGCTGGTTTTGAGCAACTCACTGCGGGAAATATTATTCTCGATGGGGTCGACATTAGTGCCACGCCACCCAACAAACGCAACATTGGCATGGTGTTTCAATCGTATGCCTTGTTCCCCAATATGACGGTTGCCGAAAACATTGGCTTTGGTTTGATGGTGGCAGGTCGCCCCAAAGCCGAAATCAACGCTCGTGTCGGCGAAATGCTCGACCTCATCGCCATGCCCGAATACACCGCCCGCTACCCCTATCAACTGTCGGGTGGTCAGCAACAGCGGGTAGCCTTGGCGCGGGCATTGGCGTTGCAGCCCCAAGTGTTGTTGCTCGATGAGCCGTTGTCGGCACTCGATGCCCAAATCCGCGATAATTTGCGCCAAGAAATCCGCGAAATTCAACGCCGTCTCGGAATTACCACTATCTATGTCACCCACGATCAACAAGAAGCAATGGCGCTGTCAGACCGAATTGTGGTGATGAGTCATGGTCGGGTGGCCCAAGTGGGTGCCCCCCACGAAATCTACAATACCCCCCGTACGCGCTTTGTGGCATCGTTTGTCGGTACGCTCAACATTCTCGCTGCTACTGTCGTCGATGCCCATCGGGTGCAGGTTGGCGACGCAGTTTGGCATGTCGCAGAGTCGATTGTGCAGCCGGTTGGGAGTACGGTAGAATGTGCAGTACGGCCCGAATTGTTGCGGGCGGCGACGCCAGAGTTACCCAATCAATTGACTGGTGTAGTCCAAGACGTCGTATTTCTGGGAGCCACGGTACGCGTGACATTGCTGGTGCAAGGGCAACGCGTGTTGGTTGATTTGTTTAATGATGCCACGCATACTATTCCGCAAATCAATACGACGATGACGGTGGGATGTGACCCTCGTACCGTGTTGGTGTTGGCTGAATAATGCACATGTAATAACCAAAAGTGAGGCTAGCGATGTTCCCACGTGCTCCTAAATTAGTGATTTTTGATAAAGACGGCACCCTCATCGATTTTCAACAAATGTGGGGGCGCTGGGCCATCGGATTTGCTGAGCGTATGAGTGTGGCGATTGGGCATGACGTTCGTGCGGCTTTTGCCGAGGCTTATGGATACGACACTGCGACGGCGCATATCGATCCAACTGGGCGTTTGGCGATTGCTAGTATGGCGCATATGCATCAAGTGGCGGTACAAATTGTGGTGCCATATGGTATCACCGTTGCAAATGCCTATGTACTAGTGCAACAGGCCTGGCAACCACCCGACCCCGTCAGCGAGGTCGTGCCCTTGGTCGATGTATTCGCATTGTTTACTGCGATACGCGCCAAAGGTGCCCAAATTGCGGTCGCGACCGCAGACAACCGTGAACCCACCCTCGCCACGTTGGCGCACCTCGGTGTCGCCCATTTGGTGGCGGCGGTGGCGTGTGCCGACGACGCCGGAGTGGCGCCCAAACCTGCTCCCGACAAAATATTTGCGGTGTGTCGTGCGCTGGGGGTAGCCCCACATGATGCCATCATGCTCGGTGATACCCCCGCAGACATGCAAATGGGCCACAACGCTGGTGTCATGGCCCAAATCGGGGTTACGTCAGGGTTAAGTCAGGCGGCTGATTTACGACCATTTGCGAGCTATATTGCTCCGACCGTTGTAGCGCTGTGGCAATACTGGCCCTAAATGATTAGGGTTTGCGCGTGGCGGTAGCTGGTGCGCTCGTCTGTGCCCCAACCGGTGTGCGACTAGCCGTCTGGGTGGCGCTCACCGTCCGTGATGGAGATAGCGTCTGGGTGGCGCTCACCGTCCGTGACGGTGATGATGTCTGGGTCGCGCTCGACGTGCGGGTGATGCTGGGCGTGCGTGACGGACGTAGGGTGCGGGTAATGCTAGGGGTGCGTGACGGGCGGAGCGTACGGGTTGGGCTAGGTGTGCGCGTATAGCTCGCTGTGCGGGTCGCGGTTTGTGTTTTGGTGGCAGTCAACGACGCGGTAGGTGTAAGTGATGGGGTGGCACTAAGGGTTGCGGTTGGGGTAGATGTTGGCGTCGCGCTCGGCGTCGAGGTGGTTGTCGCAGTCATTGTTGGCGTGTCAGGGAAGATAAATTTGATGACACCACCACTGGCGGCATTGATGCGGTTGCGGTCTACGATATAGATACCATAGCCAATCCCGGTGAGGACGATAATGGCTAATGCCACCCGAATAAACCGTCCGTATGAGAAGAATTGTAATTTGTCCGCCCCAAAGGCGGTGATAGGTTCGACTGCTTCAGAATAATGAAATCCACGATATTCATCGAGGGCACTCTGGACATCCATCCCCAGATAACGGACATATTTGCTAATCATTTCTTCGGCCATCCGCCCTCGTGGCAAATGCGAAAAACGATCTTCTTCCATGGCTTGTACATACGTCATATGTACGCCAATGGCTAAATCAATCTGCGTCAATGGAATGTTGCGCTTGGTCCGTTCGGTGCGCATACGACTCCCCAATGATTCTTTTTGGGACTGGGTATAGGAGTCAGGTGCGACGGTTGTGGGTAACCCAGCTAACAACAATTCATCGGCATCACTCATGCTCAGCCCTAAATCGTCTTTTGGGCGATTTTTGGCTGGGATGGTTTTTTGGCTGTCGGTGCTTTGGGTGCGCTTGCGGGTCGACCGTTTTGGTTTTTGTTCGTCACTTGGTTCAGTGGTTGTGGTGGTTGGGGGTACTGTTGGTTGGATAAATGGGGTGAGCAGGGTGACTAATTCACGCATGGGGAACGGCTTGACCAGGAACCCTTGACACCCCAGCGCCTGCGCTCGGGTGGCGGTTGTCGGCGTGGGGTCGTGGCTAATCACAATCACGGGTATGGTGCTGGCCCATTGCTCGACGATTTGCCAACCGGCTTGCTCGGCGACACTCGGATCAATAACGATAAGAGCTGGTTGTTGTTCTGCAATATATTGGGTGGCGAGGGCGAGTGTATTCGCACGACGCACGATGTGTCCAACGTGTCCGAGTTGGAGATCCAAACTCATAGTGAGCACGACATCTTCGTCGATTGCCAAAATCACTGCCATATCTACACTCCACCGATTGTCACATTCTGGATTTACCTATTATCAGTATAGCCGAATTTAGCGTGATTTGGTATTTGCTGCAACAGATAAATGGGTGAGAAAAGCCAAACTACGATGTAAATATGCTGGTGGAATCATCAAAACGAATATCTCTAACACCGCAGCACTTGAAAGTAAGGCCAAAAACGTCATGCGAATTTGGGTTGCATCATCAATGGCCGCCCGGGCTGCGACAATTGTCCATACCGTAATCCCCAGTGCGACACTAATGGTTACCGCAAAAAACCAATGATTGCGGTTTGGTCCAAAAAACACCATGATGTAACGCAAATGCGCTGGGAGCCATTCGCCACTGAAATTACGGGCACCAAAGTAAATATTTAGTTTCGATAATTGATGCATGACATAAAATAATACAATCGTTAATTGCCCACTTGTATTCGGTACGCCGATACTCCACCAGATTGCGATGATTACCATGCCGAGTGATACGAGCTCATGGTATAACCCGCTCCGTACCGCCAAACGAAAGCGTTGTGTGGCGGTGAGTGGGGTCGTGGGTATAATCGTTGACGGACCACTAATGGCGCCAGTATAGTAGCTTGCGAGATTCCAGCCCCATACCAATGTACCCGCACTAAATGATAGATAGGTTGCGGTGGTACTGGTATCGTTCCGTATCAGAAATAACAGTGTTGCACACCCTGCTGCGATCACGCTGAGCATGCCAAACGTGGCATCATACGTCCAACGGGGTTGACGATAGAGTACGATAATCACACCAGTACTCACCCACCAGAGCACGAGGGCATAACCGATGGCCGATAAATAGCCCATTCCGCCCCCCCTAATACAATAATTGATCTGCTGGAATATCTTGTAACCCACTCCATGGCGAACGGATATCGCCATTTTCGAGTTTGCGGCCAATACGGCTTATCATCATGTAAAGCACCATGATAATCAATAACATTCCCGCTACGCCATAGACGCTCACATACCCGAGCAATGCATCGTTGGTGCGGGCTTTGATGATGTCACGGGCCACACCGCCACCAATGGTGCCAAACCCCTGTGCCAGCGATTGCACGACGCCCCATATCCCCAAAAAAAGTCCGGTATGGTCACGGTCGGCCAGACTCATGACGGTGGCAATGCTCCCCACAATAAACAAGCCGCGACCAATCCCGATGGTGGCTACTCCTAGTTGGAAACTCCCGACGACGTTTAAGTAGCCACTGATCGTGACCAACCCAAACCCGAGCATACCTGTGATGCCCCCAGCGATAATCAACCGAGCACTGCTCCCGCCCCGCCACAACCAGAGTCCGGCAATGACAATGGCAAAAATCATCGCTATGCCCCACAGCGCTGTGAGAAAGGTGGTCGCCGTGACACTCATCTGCAAAATTTCGGCACCATATGGCTCAAGCAAAATGTCATGCGTGCCAAAGCCTAACGTGGCCACAAAAAAAACAAAAAACAAACTGCGCAATGTGGGGGCATTCCATACCCGTACCAATGATTCTCTGAGCGAATAGCGTACTTTGCGGGCAATATCGTTGACCAATGTGCCATCGGGGCGCAAGCGCTCTTGGTCATATAAAGCGACAATCGTGCAGACCACAAATACCACGGAGCTCCCTTGGAGTACTGCGATGAGTTTGGCGTGGCTATAGTCTACCAAGGTCAAGCCCGCAAAAAACGCCCCGACGACGGTACCGCTCACCAACATCAACCACAAGATGGCGAGGATTTTGCCACGGTCTTGGTCGGTGGTGATGTCTCCCACTAGTGCGAGGTATGTGGTTTCGACGATATTGATACCAACCCCATACACGATAAAAATAGCCACACAAATGACATAGACAATGTCACCCTTTAATACACTATCGGGGCTAAACAACACCAACGAAAACGGTGCCGTGGTCAGCCCGCCAAAGGTCAACATCGTGCCAAGAATGATAAACGGTGTACGCCAGCGACCTTCGATGCGTTTGCGATCTGATACATGCCCGATAATGGTACGGATGGGCGAAATAAAATAGTGAATCGACATCAACAACGCCACAAATCCTGCAGACAACGCAAATTCGTTGATGAGTACGCGATTGAGTGTGCCGGTAATTGGTGCGAGTGACACCCCTACTCCAAATTGAAACAATCCCAAGCGTAACACTCTGACCCACCAATGAATGTTGGGGTGAGCCAATAACCATGCATTTGTTTCGGCGCGTGATGTTTGCCATACACTGCGACTTGAATCGCGTTTTGTCGCCATCGGTGCTCCTTGGTCTTCAGGGTGTGACGTTTTTTCCATCATAGCACACTCTTTTTTTGCTGCGTTATGCTGATGTGCTGAAATTGTTGTGTATATTATTTGTGTATGGATTGTGAATATAAATGGTATAAATAACAAACTTTTGGCATATATGCAACACCGTAATTGTGTATCTAGTATGGGAATCGTTGCGATGTATAGTGGCGAGGTTCGGTATAATACCACCATGAAATACGACGACACGATTGTGGCCATTGCCACCCCTCCTGGTCAAGGCGCTATTGGGATTATCCGCATTAGTGGTAGCGATGCCTTGGCGATTTTGCAAAAAATCTACCGACCCCGCCGGGCTGCCCCATGGCGCCCACAAGTCATGCGCTATGGGCATGTATTGTCTGCCCAAAACCACATCATCGATGAAGTATTGGCCGTGTGGATGCGGGCGCCCCGTAGCTATACCGGCGAAGAGGTCGTCGAAATTTCGTGCCATGGCGGGCGTATCGCCCTCGAATCGGTGCTCCAACGTATCTTGGCGTGTGGTGCCCGGATGGCCAATGCCGGCGAATTTACTATGCGGGCCTATGTGGCCGGCCGCATCGATTTGAGCCAAGCCGAAGCCGTCATGGATGTCATCCAAGCCCAAACGAGTCAAGCACTAGGCCAAGCTCAAGCCCAACTCCAAGGGTGGCTAGGGCAACAAGTGACCCAGTTCATCGCAACGATTAATTATGAGTTAGCGGCAGTTGTTGCCCGCATCGACTTCCCCGATGAAGTCGCCGAAACCGCCGTTGATACGCATGCCCTGGTTCAGCTGATGACGTCTATCGATACATTACTCGCAGGTGCTCGCACCGGCATGGTGTTGCGCGATGGTGCCCGGGTGGTGTTGATGGGACGCCCCAATGTGGGCAAATCGAGTCTGCTCAATACCTTGCTACGCCATGACCGTGCCATTGTGTCGCCCATTGCCGGTACTACTCGTGATACCCTCGAAGAATCTGCCGACATCCTAGGGGTACCGGTGCGCTTTATCGATACCGCCGGGATTACCGACGACAGTACCGATGTGGTTGAGCAACTAGGGGTGGCACGCAGTCGCACTGCGGCGGCTCACGCCGATTTGGCGCTGGTGTTGATCGACGCATCACAGCCACTCACCCCCCAAGACCATGTGGCGTTGGCAGCCCGGGGTGATCTACCTGCGATTCTCGTGCTCACCAAAGCCGATTTACCTGTGTGCGAGACCACCATTTACGCGACGCCCCAATTGCGCACTACTCCGTTTGTGGCAAGTGTCCAGATTTCGAGTAAATCAGGGCTGGGCATTGACCTCTTGCAACAGGCAATGGCAGATCATCTACTTGACCATGCTCCGGCCCACGATATGCGCGTCAGCAATAGCCGGCATGTCGATGCCTTGCAGCGTTGCCGCAATCACCTGCATGATGCGCTCCAAGCGTTACAGCACCACTACACGGCCGACCTTGTTGCGGTTGATTTGCAAGCAGCGGTGGCAGCCTTGGCCGAAATCACCGGTGCAGATGTCAGTGAAGCGCT
>DBCF01000300.1:30904-50400 GCA_002292925.1 Roseiflexaceae bacterium UBA965
TGCCGCCAATGAGTATTCGGCTGACCTCATCGCGCCAACTCCCCGGGCTAATTGTGCTGATTGCCCTTTTTTGTTTGGTGGCAGCCCAAGGCATCGGCAGTAGCCTATTTGCACGCATAGGGTATTTGTTATTGGCGGTATTAGGGTTGGCGCTGGCTTGGGCATGGCTGGGGGCAATCAGGGTGCATTTTACCCGCGAATTACGTACCCCACGCGTCGCCGTTGGCGAGCGTATCAATGAGCAGATTGCGATGTGGACCACATTGCCGTGGAGCATCGTTGAGTTTTGTGATGATGCTCCCATTCCTCATGAGTCACCCGGATTTGTGCGCACGCTGACACGCCGTTCCGTGCAACGCGATTGGTATAGCATCTCCGTGGAGCGTGGCTATGTTGCGCTTGGTCCAAGTCGTCTCATCGTGAGTGATCCATTTGGGCTATTTCAGTTTGAACGTGTTTTTGCCCCAACACACCACGTGATTGTGCATCCGGCCATCTTACCTACCGCGCCATTGACGGTCGGGCGTAGCCTGGAATGGGGGCGCCAACAGATTGGGCGCCAATTATCACCCCAAGCCACTACGGTCATGGCGGTGCGTGAGTATCGCACCGGTGATGCCCGTAATCGAATTCATTGGCGCACGACGGCCAAACGGGGCGTACCGATGATCAAAGAACAGACGCACGAGCCCGGTGCCCAAGTCTGGATAATCTATGATGCAACACCATTGCCACCACATACTGCATATTTGCACGAACGGGGGATTGCGATTGCGGCGACACGTGCACATCAGTGGCTGGCTGCTGGGCATGCGGTAGGGTTAGTGGCATACGGTGCCCAACACGTCGTGTTTCCCCCGGCGCGAGGTGCGGTGCAACGTATGCGGATTTTGGATGCGCTGGCAATGCTCGCATGTGTGGGCACGATGCCACTCGACCGCCTAATTCCGCAAATTGATTGGCAGGGGCAACGGCATATCACAGTGTGTGTGATAACGGCTGATTGTCGGCCTGATTGGGTGGCGGCGTTGCTATATGCCACCCCAGACCAATCTGAGCGTGTGGCGGTAATGCTGGTCACCCAATCTGATGCATTGCATGCAATTGAACCAGCCTTGCACCATGCCCAGATCATCACTACCGTGGTGAAATAAAAATCCCGCACCAAAGGGCTTACCCTTTGGTGCGGGTACATGACTATGAATAACTAGGCGACCACCGTAATTGCCGCCGCAATTCGGTCGAGACTCCGCGTACGCCCCAACGCCGTAAGCGTCTCAAACAACGGTGGCGCCACGGTGCGATTGCTAATCGCCACCCGCACGGCCCCAAACAATTGCCCCGGCTTGAGTTCAAACTGCTCGCACAAGACCCGTAAGGCTGCTTCGAGTTGGGCTTCTTGGCCGTCCCAATCTGCAATGGCACTGAGTGATGCATGCACAGCGGTGAGCGCCGTATGCGTGCCTGCGGTGTCCATTTTTTTGGGGATGAGGGCTTCGGCGCTTGGAGTCTCGATGTTACCCAACAAAAAGTCGAGTAATTCGGGTGCTTCGCCGAGCTCCTTGAGTCGCTCGTGGATGAGTGGGGTCAGGCGCGCCACATAAGCGGCACTCTGGTCATCGATCGGCGTGGGGACGAGATTTGCTTTTTGCAAAAATGGCGTAATCGCCGTCGCCACATCGGCACCGGCCATAGACCGTATATAGATGCCGTTCATGTCGAGGAGTTTGGCCGGGTTCCAGCGGGCCGGGGACGACAACACGCGGTCAATGGTAAAGCGTTCGACCACTTCGGCACGAGTCATAATCTCGGTATGATCGTCGAAACTCCAGCCCTGCAAGGTCAAATAATTAAACATGGCGTCGGCCAAATAGCCACGCTCCCAAAAGCGATTGGCCGAGACGTCGTCTTTGCGTTTGGACAATTTGCCGTGGCCGTCAGCCCGCAAAATCGGCGGTAAATGGGCAAATACCGGTGCTTCCCAGCCGAAATATTGGTACAACAACACGTGATACGGCGTTGAAGACACCCACTCATCGCTCCGCAACACATGGGTGATGCCCATCAAATGATCGTCGACCAAGTGGGCCATGTGATAGACCGGCATGGTGGTTTTTTTGAGTAGCACGATGTCGTACAACTCAGCGTTGTTGATGCGAATCCCGTCGTCGCCCCCCCGCACGATATCGTGGAAGTGGGTACTACCTTCGGTGGGGGTCTTGAGACGGATGGTATGGGGCTTACCGGTGGCAGCCAACTCTTGTTGTTTGGCGAGCGGCCAGTTGCGCTCGGGGCCACGGAAGCGGAACGCTTTGATACCCCGGGCTTCGGCGACGGCCTTCATTTCGGCCAGCTCTTCTTCGGTGGTAAATGACATATAGGCCAACCCTGCCTCGAGCAATTGCTGGGCGTAGGGCTGGTAAACCCCTTGGGCGTGACGCTCTGACTGGACATAAGGTCCACAGGGGCCTCCGATGTCAGGGCCTTCGTCCCAGTCGATGCCTACCCAACGCATTGAGGTCATCAAATCGTTGGCGGCACCCTCGACGAAGCGCTTCTCATCGGTGTCTTCGATACGCAACAAAAACTGCCCGCCGTAATGCCGGGCAAATAACCAATTAAACAAGGCAGTGCGGACACCGCCAATATGCAAATACCCCGTCGGGCTGGGTGCGAAACGCACACGTACTGGCCCTTTAATTTCTGTCATCGTTCCATCTCGTCACACTATGCCAATTCCTATGCCAAATTATACCATTGTCGGTGCGCAATGGCAGGGGTGTATGATACTGTTACTCACACGGTGCGCTCGTGTCACCGTGTGGTTGGGCGCTACCGTATAGTTGTGTGTAGTTTATTCACCGTATGCGACATATTTTTTTGTAAAAAACAACAAATAAATAATAAAGAAAATTGAGAAAAAAATATAAAATGATGATTCAAATAGAGAAATAACAGTATTGCTGTTCTAATGAAAAACTCATAAAAATGACTATTGACAAACTTACGTACACTCTATATACTTATGCAAGTTGTTGGTTGTAGTTTGATAAATCTGCCATTAAAAATCACGGAAGTTGGCCTGTTCACCAAGGATTCGCTACTATAGTGTTCGCCTGTTGGCTTCGTCAGCATCATGCTGATGCAGGTGTCTGCGGTGCCTGACGGCTACCAGCATGCGCATGAGTCACAGGAAGTCGGTTGTGCCAATGCTCAGGGGTGAGCCCTTTCGCTATGCGAGAGTGGGAGCAATCGTGGCGCAAGCCAAGTACCTTTACAAGTACATAAACCCGCGAGCAGTCTAGTGACCGCACAACGCGCTACAGGGCAAATGCCCTGCCTCGATTACGCAAGGTGTGTCGCAATGAGGTTAAGTTCCGCAAAATCAATAATGATTAAATTGCGAATGATGCCGCATACCTGTGGTATCAGTGACATGGAACATGCACAAACCCCTTCCCTATGGACAAGTAAATGGATCTCCGCGTGGGGTGCATCTATTAGTGTTTGGGCACTGGTAGATGTGACTACGTGAAGAGATCACACCCTTAACCTGTAAACCCTTGCGTTTGAGAGTTGTTGTGGTTGCGGTCACTTTTTCGGTTACGTACAGCAAACTATTCAATATGATGGAATTACTCACACTCATACACGTAACCTGTAGTCAATCCCATTGCCCATATGATGGGCGGTTTAGGGTCAGCGACATCGGCCATTATTGGCGCACCTTTGGTGTAGTCGTGACCAGCAACCTGCCATCATATGGGTGATTTTTGTCTCTGTTCTGTGCATATTTCACCCAAATTAAGGTTCATCAAAAAAGAGTTTGTCCGCACGATTGTAGGTTGCCTTTGGGCAAAACCACAATCAGCACCAATAGGGATGATGCCGGTCATCAATTAATTACGTTACAAAAAAGGAGAAAATCGATGAGTACATTTGCTACAGCGGTGGTAAATCGTCCCACCCGCACCGCCAACGGTATGCGTGCACATGCCACATCTGGTCACCCCGTGCTCGATTTGTTTTATCAAATCGGCGCAGCCCGCGGCCAAAACATCATCCCCACATTTGTGGCTGCGCTAGTGGCGCACCGCGAATGGGCCTTGCGGGTGGCGTTGTGGGCGCGTGATGTGCGCGGCGGTGCCGGCGAGCGCCAGCTGTTCCGCGATATCGTGCAGTACCTCGTGGTACACGATCCGCTCGCTGCCCGGGCTGTCATCGCCAAAATTCCCGAAATCGGGCGTTGGGATGATTTGCTGGTGATCGAAGGGCCACTCCAAGCGGTGGCGTTGGCCATGATTGCTGAGGCGCTGACCGCGAAAAACGGGTTGTGCGCCAAATGGATGCCGCGCCAAGGCGAAATAGCCGTCAGATTGCGCAGATTCCTTGGGCTGAGCCCCAAGCGCTATCGCAAATTGTTGGTTGAATTGACCAACGTGGTTGAAACCAAGATGTGTGCCCAGATGTGGGACAGCATCGAATTTGCCAAAGTGCCATCTGTCGCCGCTGCTCGCTACAAACGGGCCTTTAATCGGCGCACATCGCGTTATGCTGATTATGTGGCCTTAGTCAAAAACGGTCTGGCAACGGTCAATAGTGGTGCGGTCTACCCCTACGATGTCTTGAAAGGGTTGATTGGCACCAACGTCGCCTATGATGCCGTCGAAATTGATTTGGTGGTAGCGCAATGGAACGCCTTGCCTAATTATGTGGGTGATGCCAGCATATTGCCACTCGTCGATGTATCGGGCTCAATGACAGATCCGTGTGCGAGTGGTTTGAGCGCCCTCGATGTAGCCGTGTCGCTGGGGTTGTACCTCGCCGACAAAAACCACGGTGCCTTTCGAGACACTTTTGTGACGTTTTCGGCGCAACCCCAACTCTTGCACCTCAAGGGCAATGTGGTGCAAAAATTAGACCAGATGGTCAAGAGTGATTGGGAAATGAACACGAATCTGCATGCTGCCATGCGTGAGATCTTGCGGGTAGCACTGGCCCATCAGGTGCCTGCGGCACAGATGCCGCGCTACTTGTTGATATTGTCAGACATGCAGTTTGACGCATGTGTTGCGCATGACGACAGCGCCATCCAAATGATGGCGCGCCAATATGCAGTGGCGGGGTATGCCATGCCGGTGGTGATATTTTGGAATATCAACAACCATGACAACATCCCCGTACAACAGCATGCCAGTGGGGCGATGTTGGTGAGTGGCTTTTCGCCGGGGATTCTCAAGGCCGTCATGAAAGCCGAGATGGATTCACTGACTCCACTCGGTTTGATGCTGTCGGTCATCATGGACCCGCGCTACGATTTGGCGTTGGCCGAATAATCAATACGCAAAACCCCGGACATGGACTCATGTGAGTCGATGTCCGGGGTTTTGTGTATATTAGCGTACTTCGGCGATGAGTTCGACTTCGGTGGCGTAATTAAAGGGAATTACCATGCCGACGGCGCTACGGGCATGCTGCCCGTGCTCGCCAAACACCTCGAGCAGTAATTCGCTACAACCATGCACGACGCCAGTGGTGTTGTTGAAGCCGGGGGCCACATTGACCATGCCAAGCACTTTGAAAATCCGCACTACGTTGTCGATGCCAACCAGTGAATGGATGGCTTGTAGTGCGTTGAGGGTGCTCAGTTGAGCGGCGTGGTAGCCTTGTTCGACGCTGAGGTCGGCACCAACGAGGCCTTTGACTTCTAATTCGCCAAAGCGTGATACGCTCCCCGAGGTATAGACGAGATTGCCGGTTTGGACGGCTAGCTGGAAGCGCCCGGTGTTAAGTGGCACGCGTTCAAGCGTATAGCCGAGTGATTGTAGTTTTTGCAAGTATGACATGGTTTATTCCTATGCTAATTGATCGGCTTGGGCGCGCAATGCGGCTTTGTAGTCGTCCATTTCGATAACGTTATGGCTGAGGCGTGCTTCTTCGGCGGCAAATGCTAGCAAGTGCGATTCGAGCGATTCGCGGGCGCTGCTTTTGGGGGCGGCGGTGCCACGCACTGCGGCGATGAAGCTCTGCATGATGCCGGTATCACCACCACCGTGACCACTTCGGCCATCGACTTCATAGACTTCGGGGGTACCACGGTGCGGTTTGATTTCGATGCGACCGCCGTTGGCATTGAAGTAGCCATGGAGTGTGCCTGTGGTGCCGTCGTAGCGCATACTGCGGTCTTCGTCGTTGCTGAGGCCATGCATGGAGAGTGAGGCACTAATCCCGCCAGCAAACTCCATGGTGACGATTTGGTGATCGACCACGTCGTTGTCACAGTGAAATACACAGCGGCCATACGGGCTGTCTTGCAGGGCTGCGACACGACCGGCATAACTGCGGTCGTTGCTGAGCACGTTAAAGGGCCACACATTGGGGGCTTCGCCGGTTTGTTGGGCAACCTTGGCAGCTTCTGGCCATGGCTCGAGGTCGAGGTAGATGCGTTTGGCCGACCATGGGCAGGTCGCTTCGACGGTACAGCCATCGAGACAACGGCTGGTTGACCCGGCAGGAGCATTCTTTTTTTGATAAAAATTGAGATTGCCCACCGAAGAAATCCGCGTGCATTCGCGCCCCAAGTTCCACACCATGATATCGAGGTCGTGACAGCATTTGGCGAGGATCATGGGGGTTGATTCAGCTTTGTTGCGCCAACTGCCCCGCACGAAACTGTGGGCCATATGCCAATGGGCGACGTTTTCGCGGTGGGCTACGGTGACAATATCGCCGATTTTGCCGGCCTGGAGTAGGTCATGCAAAGTCGAAAAAAAGTCCGTGTAGCGCAACACATGCCCGATGACCAAATGCCGGCCGGCTTTTTCGGCGGCGAGGGTAAGGCGGGTGCATGCGAGTGGGTCGGGCGCCATTGGTTTTTCGAGGAGTACATGATAGCCTTGGGCGAGGGCGAGGAGTGTCGGTTCGACATGCATGGCGTCTTGGGTAGTAATGATGGCCGCTTCGGCGAGTTGTCCTTTGGCAAATAGTGCTTCATAAGAGGTGAAGCAGTATTCATCGGCGATATCGTGGGCCTCGGCGATGGCAGCCCGACGCACGGGGTCGGGTTCGGCCACGGCCACAATCCGGGCGTCGTTGGGATTGTTGACGGCATATGGGGCATAGGCGTGCGCTCCACGTGAACCGGCTCCTACCAACACAAATTCAACAGGCTTCATTGTATTCCCTTGTGGTTACAACATAAATCAGATGACGTGCATATCATATCATGACCCCATGGGAAGGACGTAGGGGCGAATTTATTCGCCGCTATTCGCCCTTGGGCATGGGGCATGGGGAAGTGAACAACATTTAGGGAACCTTTAGGAATCGTTATAAACCTTTAGGTAGATGGCAAGGAATGACCTGCATAGTGTGTATATAACCTTATTTGAGGGAAAATACATGCGTACAATAACAAAAAACGACGTAGTTTTGGTAATTGGGATGGTTATATGTGTGGGGCTATGGGGATTTTCTGGTGGTGCGATTGATGTCGCATATGGATATGACAGTGCAGTATGGTTGTGTGTCGCGATGGTGAGTCTTGCGGCATTGCTATACGCCCGATATCGACTAACGTCAGGTGATATGCAATTGCCATTGTTTGTGGCAGGGGTAGGGGTGCTTGCAATCGTATTTATCCGGCAATGGGTGCAATTGGCATATTTTAATGGAAGCATTACTGATGCGTTTTATGCGAACGACCAATCGTTGTTTCGCTATGCAACATCTCAATTGGTAATGTGGGTGTGTGGTTGGAGTTATCTCATCGTAGCGACGCTGCCGAGTTTGTCGCTACCGACGCTGGCACGGCAACATTGGCGTGAATTGGGGATTATAACAGGGCTAATTGTGGTGGCCGCACTGTTACGCTGGATCGACTTGGGCGTTGTCCCAATAATTATCAATGGCGACGAAGGGTTAATTGGGACATGGGCGAGTCAACTTATGACCCAAATCGGTACATTGGGTCTCGTGTTTGCCAACATGGATGGGGTAGGCACAAACTATTTGTATGTGATGGGCTGGGTATTTCAATTCTTCGGACAGAATGCAATGACGGTACGTTTGATTCCGGCGGTGTTTGGGGTGTTGGCAGTTGGCACAAATTATCTCTTTACCCGGGCCTTGTTTGGGCAACGTACTGCCACAATTATGGCAGTATTGTTGACATTTGCCCACGTGCATGTGCATTTTAGTCGCACGGTGGCGGTGTCGTATACCTATGCGACGGCATTGGTGCCATTGATATTGTGGGGTATGTGGCAAGTAGTGCAGACCCGCCAGTGTTGGCCGGCGGTTGTAGCAGCCCTAGCACTGGCGTTTCATGTTAATTTGTATGTTGATGGCTGGGCCTGGTCGGTATTGGTGCTGTTGATTATTGTGGCGTGGTTGCTTGTTGATCGTGAAGCGGTGATTGCCGCGTGGCGTCAATTGGCCGTGATGTTGGGATTGATGTTGCTCGGTTTGGCGCCGATGATGCTCTGGGGCGTCTATAATCCGGGGGATTTTTTTGCACGCTTAAGCACCGATGGGTCGGTAATTACGGGGTGGGTGGCCCGTGAGGCCGAAAGCAAAGGGATTAGTAGCTTCCAACAAATTTTGGAAATGTATCAATATGCCTTCTCTACGTTTATTAGTTTGCCATTTGGTGATTTCTATCATGCAAATGTGCCCACGCTTGATATCGTGTCGGCAGGGTTGTTTGTAATTGGTTTGGTGTTGGTGCACAATCGCTTGCATACGCGGCGCATGTTGTTGGTATTGGGGTGGTTTTGGGGTGGGGTCACCGCCTTGGCGGTATTTACGATTCCGTTTAGTACATACCATTATCGCTTGGTTGTAGTGTTGCCAGTGGCGTATGTCTGTGTGGCTATTGCGTTGGAATGGGGCGCAGGACTCATTGAACGGAAGTTCTCGCGTATCGGGGTGAATGTGCTTTTGGGTGTGATATTGGCGGGAATCTCGTGGCAAAACTATGCGATTTATCAAACAGAATTAGCGACGGTTTGTCGGTATGGTGGTGACATGCAAACCAAACAAGCTGGATCATTGGCTGATTATCTGTATCGTTTGCAGTTACAAGGTGGTATAGTTTATATATATGGTGACCCCAATGGGTTTTATTTTGGGCCATGGCGGTCGTTAACGTTTTTGAATCCGCAATTGGAATTTCACAATAGTGACGATGTAATTGATGTAACTACAATGGATGCCACATTGCCTGTATATGCGGTGGCAATCCCAGAACGTCGTACTGAGATTGATGTACTGCAAACAACGAGTGCAACTACTCAACCAATTGATGCGATTACACAATGTGGTGAGGATGTGTTGTACATAATGAGGGTTATTACTCCATGAATCGATTGGCGCGTTGGCGAACAAAACTACAAATTGACCGCGCCTGGGTTGGTGTGATGGGAGTGATTGGTGTACTAATCGCGTTATTGATTATTCCGAGCTGGCAAAATACGACGATTACAAATCTCCGTGAACGCACCCAAAATATTAGTAAATTCATCGATGATAGCAATGAACTCGAAGTAGCTCTCCAAGACATGCGTCTGGCAGTGCGTGGTTATATTATTTCGAAAAATGGATTTTTTAGTCAACAATATATTGATGCGAGTATGCGCCAAAATAGTAGCATCGAACGCTTGACCCAAGATGCGTTGTTGATACCCGATTTGGTGCACCCAGATCAAATAAGTGTGCTGGGTAATACAATTGATGATTGGCGGAGCCTGCGTCTCGACCATCAGGTGGCATTGGTCGATGCGGGTGATATTGCGGGTGCTGAAGAAGATTTTAGTCTGAGCATTAAACAACATTCATTTGACAATATCCGCAAAAAACTCGTACCGCTCCAGACGATTGCCAAAAACGAACTCCTTGTTGTACAAGCCGAGACGGTGCGTGTGCATGCGACAAATTTCTTGGTAAACACGGTATTGACATGTTTGGCGCTCGGAGCGCTGGTGATTGTATTGTTGGGTGTCATCTGGCAAACACGCTTGTTGGATGCATTGCAAACAGCTAAATCAGAATCAAACGAATTAACTATCGCCTTGTCGATGCGCCTTGATGAATTGCATCACCAAAACGAACGTCTCGCTACCGCCCAGTTGATTATGGCGCGGGCGATGCAGATTGGCCGCAATACCTCCCATATGCAACGTATCGTGCAGACCGTCCAGCAAACACTTCAGGTGCCGTTGGTGGCATTATGGCACGATGTCGATACGCTAACGCACCCGATTGTTGTGTGCAATGCGCTAGCTGACCACGATACCATTCAAAACTTCCCTGCAACACTTGGTCATGCCGTACTTGCTGACTTGTTTATGGTGCATACCCCAGTGGCGCCTTTGCGCGTTGCATACGACGATACGCATGTGTTTGTGTTATATCCACTGATTACAAGTGGGCATACGGTAGGGGTTCTCGGGATGCTTCTCCCCAAAACCGCCAATGTTGATAGTTTGGTCTTGCAACAAATAACGATGGTGGTTGATAATTTTCAGCTTTTCCAGCAATTACAACTCGAACAACAACGGTTGCGGATTTTGTTTGACGTGGTACCACTTGGATTTGTGTTGGTCGATGCCCAAGGAATGGTGCTCATCAAAAACCAACAAGCAGAACAGTTCATCCCGCAATTGACCACCACTACCGACTGTAAACAAGCGTTGGGTCAGACCACATTTTTTGGGATGGGTGGGTATATACTGTACACCCCAGAACTGCCATTGATGGTGGCGTTGGCCCAAAATACTGTGGGAACCCATGATATTATGCATGAGCTTGATGGCGTGCGTGTGCCCGTTCGCCACCGAGTGGTGGCAATTTATGATGGCGATTGCATTAACGGCTATGTGTTGGTACTTGAAGATTTACGTGAAGCCTTTGAACTAGATCGGCTTAAGGCTGATTTTGTCAGTATGGTAAGTCATGAATTACGCACACCGCTGGCCGCAATTGTCGGTGCAACCACGATGTTGGTTAATAATGGCACTTCCTCACCACGTGATGCCCAACACGACATGCTGTTGTTGATTCAAGCGCAAGGCCAACGACTACAATCATTAATCGAAGATATTTTGAATCTTGCCCGGATTGATCGTGATGGTGTGCGATTACAGCGTGATATGGTAGACCCGTTGACGATGGTGCGGCGTGTGGTCGGTCATAATGCCCAAATCAAACGGCGAGTCCGAATTACTACTAAAGGGGCTGTCCCCAATGTTTGGGTTGATGGAGCCCGGATCGAGCAAGTCATTAATAATATCCTTGATAATGCCGAAAAATATGCTCCCCATGGTGAAATCGAAATCTCGTTGGCAGTGCGTGCGGCGCTGCCGAAGATGGTGACGTGTACTGTGCGCGATTATGGGACGCCGCTAAGTGTTAGCGAATACCAGCGGGTATTTGATCGTTTTTATCAAGGGCAACAGCGCACGAGTTATGGTGGCGTCGGACTGGGCTTGGCTATCTGTAAATATTTCGTAGAAGCGCATGGCGGGGCAATCAGCATGCAAGCCAGCCCCAATAATGACGGTACAGTGGTGGAATTTACCATGCCATTTGCAGAAAATGCGCATATTGCCATGCCACATGACACCGGGGCGTCATACCGTGTTCTGCTCATCGAAGACGATACAGCCATGCAACGCATCATGCACCAAATGTTAGATACGCATCATTTTGATGTGGTTGCCGTGGGGACTATTTTTCATGCCAAAGAAAAAATCACCCGTGGGCAATATGATTTGCTGATAGTCGATGTAATGCTTCCTGATGGGTCAGGGTTGGATTTTGTCCGCGAAGTGCGACTTTGGTTGGATGTGCCGATTATGGTGGTCACCGCCCGCGGCAACGAACAAGACGTGTTGATCGGGTTGCGTGCGGGGGTCGATGATTACATGGTCAAACCATTTAATTACGAAGAATTTGTGTTGCGGGTACAGTCATTGTGTCGCCGTAATCACGGGTTTGACACCAAAGAATCTACCATAGCTATCGGTGATTTGCAGATCTCGTTTGCCGACAAACAACTCGCAATTAATGGCCAAAAAATCGAAGTCACCCCGATTGAATACCGCATGCTCCGTTATCTGATGCGCCATGTGGGGCAGATTTTGTCGCACGAACAGATTTTGCAAGGGGTGTGGGGTGAGCGTTATGACCAAGAAAACCAATATTTGTGGGTACATATGTCGCATGTCCGGCGGAAGTTGCAGGCAGCCAATATTACCCATCTCACCATCGAGAATGTACGTGGAATTGGCTATCGCCTCGTGTATGGTGCACCATTATCATAATTGTTGTAGTGAAAAAAACTAAAGGGCACGTCGTGAATAAACGGCGTAAACGGACATGTACTCGATGTGCGGTGTCACACGCACCTCCGGTATGGTGGTGCGTGTGTGTTAAATGGTAGAGTCATAAGAATCTGCTATAATTGGTCGTAATTATCCACTAGTGTGGAGGAAACGCACATGCAAGTGCCCTTTGGTGATTTCAAACGACAAATTGCGCCGATTCGCGCCGAATTAGATCAGGCAATTGCACGAGTATTGGATAGTGGTGCATATATTTTGGGTCCTGAAGTCCGTGCATTTGAAGCTCATTTTGCGCGCTATTGTCAGGCGCAGTTTTGTATAGGGGTAGCCAACGGCACCGACGCCATTCAAATTGCGTTGGTGGCCTTGGGCGTTGGTGTGGGTGATGAAGTCATCACCGTCGCCAATACGGGTGTACCAGGTACTGCGGCAATTGTCGCACTTGGGGCAATTCCTGTGTTTGTTGATGTCGACCCGACCTCTCGCAACATGGATGCGACCCTGATTGCGGCTGCGATTACCCCCCGCACCAAAGCCATCATGCCGGTACATTTGTATGGATTGATGGCTGATATGCCGGCGATTTTGGCGGTGGCACGTGCGCATCATATCCCCGTCGTCGAAGACTGTGCCCAAGCCCATGGCGCAAGTATCAATGGGCAGGTGGCTGGCAGTTGGGGTGATGTGGCGGCATTTAGTTTTTACCCATCCAAAAACCTCGGTGCCATCGGTGATGGTGGTGCTATCACCACCAATCGCGAAGATATCGCCCTCAAGGTGCAACGGTTGCGTCAATATGGTTGGGAACGCAAATATTTTTCGACGGAGCCCAATGGTTTGAATTCGCGACTTGATGAGCTCCAAGCGGTAATTCTTGATGTGAAGCTGACCCACCTCGATGCGGGGACTGATCGGCGCAACCAGATTGCCCTTGAATACAATCGTCAATTTGCCGATTTGCCGATACAATTGCCCCTCATTCCTACCGACAATCGGGTGGTCCACCATTTGTATGTGATTCAAACGCCCCATCGCGATAATCTGTTGGCGCAGCTCAAGGAGCGTGGAATTGGCTGTGACATTCATTACCCATTGCCCACACACAAACAGCCGATTTACCAGCAATATGCGCCGACGTGGTCTTTACCGGTTACCAATCGTTTGGCCGATGAAGTCTTGTCGTTGCCGAACTTCCCCGAATTAACTGATGCCGAAGTGGCGCAAGTGGTTGCGGTGGTACGGCAGGTCGTATCTACCTTGCCAGCATAAAAAGGAGCGCTATGTCGCTGTTTCAACGACTATTTGGTCGTGGTGGTGATGCCCCGCGTGATGAAGCCGAAGCGGCAGTCGAAGCGACGCAGATTGCGACGGCGACAGCGCAGACACGGCGCGGTTTTTTTTCCCAAATCGCCAGTCTGTTTGGGGTGTCGCAAATCAGCAATGAATTGTGGGACGACCTCGAAGCGTTACTCGTCCAAGCCGACGTAGGGGTGCCCACGGCGACGTATTTGGTTAAGCGCACCAAAGAACGCGTCAAGCGCACGGGTGTGATTGATCCCCAAGAAGTACGGACTATTTTGCATGCCGAAATGGTGCAAGTGCTCCAAGATCAAGTGCGCCCTGAGGACGATACCGCCCGTCCCTATGTGATTTTGGTAGTGGGAGTCAATGGAGCCGGCAAAACCACCTTGATTGCCAAACTCGCCCATCGTTATTTGCTCCACGGCAAAAAAGTCTTGTTAGCAGCCGGCGATACCTTTCGCGCTGCAGCTACGGAGCAACTCGAAACCTGGGCCGAGCGGGTGGGGGTGCCGGTGATTACTCGTGGCCAAGGGGCAGATCCTGGTGCCGTGGTGTATGATGCCGTCGAAGCCGCCACGACTAGCGATTGTGATGTGTTGATTATCGATACTGCGGGTCGCTTGCACGCCAAAGTCAATTTGATGCAAGAGTTGACCAAGCTCCGCAATATTATTCGCCGCAAAATCCCTAGTGCCCCGCACGAAGTGCTGTTGGTGATTGATGGTACCACCGGCCAAAACGGCGTACTACAGGCCAAAGCCTTTGCGGCGGCGTCTGATGTGACTGGTGTGGTCATTACCAAATTAGACGGCACAGCCAAAGGAGGGATTGCCTTTGCGATTGCCCGCGAAATCCAACGCCCCGTGCGCTATGTCGGTACGGGTGAGCGGATGACTGATTTGGCGTTGTTTGATGCGACGACATTTGTTGATGCGTTATTTGCACGAGATGCATAGAGGAGTCTTTACTGATGTCAGTCATGATTGTTGCCTGCCCTGTCTGCAAACAAAAACTCGCCATTCAAGATTATGTACCAGTTGACACGATGTTAGTATGTGCCGACTGCGAAACAAATCTCAAGATTACCAGCGTAAAACCCATCAAAGTCGTCCAAGTAACGATTGCCGAAACCTACAACATCGATGCGCGCCCTGAATCGTACGGCTAAGCGCTGGCTTTGGGGTATCGTGGTGTGGTGGTGCTGTAGTGCCTGTGCCATCCAGTCAGGCGCACATGTTGTTGCGATGCAACCAGCGGCTGATACGTGGGCTTGGGCCGTGTCATTTGTGGGCTCTGTAGGCGACACGCAACGGCTTTTGACGGGACTTGTGCCACACCAGCGATATCACATGGAAGTACAAGCGCGCATCGTCACTGGTCATCTCCGCCTGATGTACCAACCCCTAGATCCAGCGTCTTTGGTGGTGTTGCATGTCTACCCCAATCGGCTGAATGCCTTAACTGCAGAGGTTACCAGTGATGCAATGGGGCAGATTGTCATACACGAAAATAGCTACGATGCGCGTGGTGGTGAATACCAAGTATGGTTGTATACTATTGCTAACCAATAAAGAATGAGGTGTGCGGTGACCGCAACGGTGAATGACATCATGCAACGTGCCCAGCAACAGCAAGTTGAGTTTATCAGCTTACAGTTTACGGATATTGCAGGCATGCTCAAAAACGTTACGATCCCAGTCGCCATGCTCGCTGATTGTCTCGATCATGGGGTGTGGTTCGATGGGTCGGCGCTCGAAGGCCCGGCACGGGTGGCCGAAACAGACATGTATCTCGTGCCTGACATTGCTACATTCGCGGTCATGCCGTGGGATGATGCGACTGGGGTGGTGACTGCCCGGTTTATTTGTGATGTGCATTCCCCTGATGGGCGCTCATATGCGGGTGACCCACGCCGGGTGTATCAACGGGCTGTGGCCGATGCGCATGCGATGGGGTTTATTTATCGGCTTAGTGCTGAAGTTGAGTTTTTTCTTTTCAAAACCGATAGTGACAAACGACCAGTCCTCATCCCCAATGACTCTGTAGGCTATTTTGATGCCACCAATGACTCGTTTACGCGCTTTCGCCGTCACGTTGTCAAAGCACTAGGGGCATTTAATATTAATGTTAATGCGACGCACCACGAAGGGGCGGTTGGCCAACACGAAATTGATTTGCAAATCGAATCAGGCATGGCAGCTGCTGATGCGGTCATGACGTTGCGCCAAGTATTGCGGTCGATGGCATTGCAACAGGGGTTGTTTGCATCGTTTATGCCCAAACCAATGATGGGTATCAACGGTAGCGGCATGCACGTCCATCAAAGTCTGGCCGATGCGGCGACTGGGGTTAATTTGTTTATCGACGCCAATGACCATTACGGGTTGTCACCTGTTGCCAAACACTTTATGGCCGGGTTGCTGGCACACGCCCCTGGTATGCTTGCGGTACTGGCTCCCCTCGTTAATTCGTACAAACGGTTGGTGCCGGGTTACGAAGCTCCCGCCTATGTGAGTTGGGGCCGGACCAATCGCGGTGCATTGGTGCGCGTACCGCGTATATTGCCTGACCGCCTCCATACCACGCGGATTGAGTTGCGGAGCCCAGACCCTGCGTGTAACCCGTATCTCGCATACGCGGTAATGCTCAATGCTGGACTTGATGGGATTCGCCGTGAATTACCATTGCCCCCCGCCGCCGAAGAAGATTTGGTGACGATGAATGCCCGGTCACGGATTCATCCGTTACTCCCCATGACACTTGGCGAAGCTGTCATCGAATTGCAACGCGACGAGGTGATTGCTGATACCCTTGGCCCGTTGATTTATCAACGTTTCGTTGAGTCACGTCAGCGTGAATGGGAAGAATACCGCCAACACGTCAGTAATTGGGAAGTTGAACGCTACTTGCCGATTTATTAGCTATTGATGCCCTGTGGGTATCTCCGGAATGGAATAAACGCTGCGTCATGACACAACCACTATTACCTGTACCAACCAATGCCCCGCCCCCCACGCGGATTACTCCTGAGCAAAGTGCGTGGCTTATTTTGACGACCTTTTTTGTGGCGTCATTGATTTTGCTGGCGTGGTTGATGCAATTGGCGTGGCATGGGTATGTGGGTGCGATGCGGAGCCAAGATGGTGCGATGTTGCGCGGGCATGTGGTGTCGGGTGTATTGCTCCAAGAACCACGTAGCCTGACGAGTCATACCATCGAACGTCTCCCGGCTGTGGTTGATCCCTGTCAAAACCAAAGTGATATTTGTGCACCATTGACCATCGGTGATCGCATCAAAACATTGCCGGCCGCGGGGTATGGTCCTGTCGCCTCATTGGTGTTGCCCGATACGACCCATATTCAGTTGTGGGCCCAAGGCAAGGGGAGCGATATCGTCTATCGTACCAATCAAGTGTCACGCTGGTCACATCGTCGTCAAGTGGTGAACCTCGTCCAAAACGCCGGCTATGCCCGCTATGATATTGCCCAATACCAGCCGTTCGATAGTGTCGAATATAGCGTGAGTTTGGCGAATCAAGTCACCGTATGGATGTCTCCTGGTGGCAGCTATAGCATCAACGTGATTCCCGATGATGCGGCGCTCAATACCCCCATTCAGTTTGAAGTGGCGGTGCGTAGTGGTACTGCGACGGTGCAACGTGGTGCGCTGACCGAAGGGGTGTCTGCGGGCGAAATCGTCGAAGTAAGCGACGATAACCAAATCCACAAAGCCCGGCCTGCGACATGGCAATTGATTCGCGACCCGCAATGGCAAGCGGTGGTGCGTGAAGTGCGCGATGATGACCGCTATAATTGGCGCGAATTTCAGCGTGCTGATGCCCCAAATCTCAGTAGTGCCGAAAAAAACGGACGCCTTGAAGTCTCACTTGGTTGTCGTCCCGAACGCCCTGATTTTTGCTCTGCTGACGACCAAGTGCGTATTTTGCGCTTCCGGCGTGATGGCAATCAGATTCGCCCATTTGCGGTAGGTATCGACCAAACCCTCGATGCCGATGTATCAGAATACACGTCGTTGCGTTTGACTGCATGGGTACGTGTACTGACCCAGACCGTACCGCTTGCGGGGATTGCAGGCTCTGAATGCCCCGTCATGTTTCAGTTGACTTTCAAAACTATTAGCCCTACCGACAAACAGCAAGAACGCACGTTTTGTCTGTATGCGTTTAAATCAAGTGAATCATTGGTCCAAGACTCTGGTGATATCCGGTATCGCGCCTTGCCCCCATTCCAATGGTATCGCCTCGATGTCGATTTGCGCGAAGATGAGTTTTTGCGATATGCACGCTATTTACAATCAATCCGCATCGAAGCGCGTGGCCACGATTATTTATCAGAAATAACCGACGTCGCGTTGATTGGGCGACAGTAATGGCACTCGTGGTTCGTACTGGTGTCGATATGGTCAAAATCACGCGTATCGCTACGGTGGTGGAGCGCCATGGGCAACGTTTTGTGGCGCGGGTATTGACGGCTGGTGAAATCGATATTTGTGCGGGTCGGATTCCGGCGATTGCAGCCCGTTGGGCAGCCAAAGAAGCTATCGCCAAAATGCTAGGGGTCGGTATCCGTGGTTTGGCGAGTGGGGCCGACGCTATCCCGTGGCACGACATCGAGATCCACCGCGACGCAGCCGGTAAACCGCTGATTTGTCTGCACCGATACGCCGCCACAAGTGCGGCGGCGCAAGGGTTGTGTTCATTTGACATAAGTATCAGTCATGATGGTGAATACGCCATCGCGAGTGCCGTGGCTATTGGGTCAACGCCTGATTGATAAACGCCATTGTTTCGTCAAATGACTCTTCATGGGGTACATGCCCCGTGTTGGGGATGACGGCGAGGTGGGCATCGGGCATATTTTGTACCAGCGTTGTGCCGGTACTAACCGCAAATACCGGATCACCATCGCCCCAAATCAAAAATACAGGGCAAGTAATGGTGGTGTAGTATTGTGGCACTGGTTTTTGGCCATCTTTGGGTGCAGACGATTGGCAAATCTGGCCTGCCAGATGCCCTTGCACCCGTACGGGGCGGGTATATTCGTGTTGGCGTGGTGCAACCCATTGGGGGCGTTTTGAGACTGCTTTGAGACCCGCGCCGGTGAGTGATGGTGCGGTTGACCAAAACGCCAAGGCGTACCCAAATATTGGGATAGTGACGATTTTGGCGATTGGTGGGCGCTCTTTGGCCAATGATTCTGGGGCAAGTCCGATAATGCGGTTGACGCGTTCGGGCGCCAAAATCGCAGTTTGGAGTGCGATGCGACCACCGTACGAGTGCCCGATCAATATGGCGTTTGCGATGCCTAATTCGTCAAGTACGGCCAGTACATTGCGTGCTTGGGCTTCGGTGGTGTAGTCGTTGGGGTGTGTAGAGCGACTCGATGCCCCGGCACCGACGGCGTCGATGCCGATGGTACGGTAGCCTGCTTCCTGTAATGCGGGTACGACCAGATGCCACGTCGCCTGCCAGCCCCCAAACCCATGCAAAAGCACAATTACGGGGCCACTGCCTTGGTCGTATACCGCTACCTGATTGCCGTTGATGCTGATGTGGCGCCCATGCGGGCCAAGCAAATCAGTGATTGTGCTGGTTTCACGCCAGCGAATCAACGCAAATGGCGCGCCACAGAGACAGATGAGTAGCAAAATTCCCCACATGATTACACCTCCGTAGGGCGCGGTGTAGCCTGGAGCTGGGTGGCAATGACGACACCGATAATGCAAAATATGGCTGCCACGATGTAGGTCCCTGCGTAGCCGACAGTGTTGACAAGGATACCCCCGACCACTGGTACGAGTGCGCCTACCCCCAAAATCGTATTGGCCAA
>DBCF01000035.1:0-5709 GCA_002292925.1 Roseiflexaceae bacterium UBA965
CACGCATGGTGGCGGCCTTCCGCGAACGCCGTGATTTGATTGGTGAATTGCTGACGTCGATTCCGGGTGTATCATTGAATATGCCCGATGGCGCGTTTTATGTGTTCCCCGATATCAGTGGCTTGCTGGGTAAACCGTTGGCCTGTGGTGTAACCTGCCACAACGACGAAGAATTCGCGGCGGCTATGCTCGACCACGCCCATATCGGCGTAGTAGGCGGATCGGCATTTGGCGCACCTGGATTTATCCGCATGTCGTACGCCACCAGCAATGCGCTGATTCGTGAAGGGATGGCACGGTTTGCCAAGGCGGTCATCGGCTAAGAATGACGTATGCGGCGCTGGGGTATCCCAGCGCCGCGCAAGCAAAGAAGGTATGCCATGTTGTATGAATTACGCACCTATTGGGCCAACCCAGGCAAAGCAGAATCAATGCACCGCCGCTTTGCCGTCCACACCGACCACTTGTTTCGCAAACATGGCATGACGGTGGTGGCGTATTGGATCCCCGAAGGTGGCCACGAATTGCACGGCGACTTGGTTTATTTGTTGGCGCATGTGTCGCAAGCGACGTACGACGCCTCATGGGCTGGCTTCCGGAGCGACCCCGTCTGGCAAAAAGCCAAGGCTGACAGCGAAGTGGATGGGATTTTGGTCGCAAAGCTCGACAGCGTGCTGTTACGCTCTACGGTCTACTCGCCCCTGAAGTAATCAACGGCTTTTTATTCACGTCTGGCGCGGCACTGTTTTTCACAAAAAAAGAAAGTGAGCGGTCATGCATGTCTTGATTATCGGGGGGACGGGCAACATTAGTCGGGCCATCGTGCAGGTGTTGCTCCGAGATGGTCACAAAGTCACCATCTACAACCGTGGCCAACGCGTTGATGGCCAGCCTAGTGATGTCGAAGTGCTGTTGGGCGATCGCCGCGATCGGGCGGCTTTTGAAGCGTTGCTCCAAACGCGCTCGTTTGATGTGGCCATCGACATGATTGCGTTTACGGCCGACGACGCTGCCTCGACGCTACGGGCTGTGCCCAATGTGGGCCAACTCATCCAAACCTCGACGGTAATGACCTATGGTCCGCCATTCACCGCACTCTACCAAGGCACTGACGCTCCCTTGAACGGCCGTCACGATGGTGGCTATGGGGCAGGTAAAGTGGCCGCCGATGAATTGCTGTTGGGGCAGAGTGCGAGCGGCGTGCCGGTGACGATTGTCAAGCCGTCGTTCACCTTTGGCCCTGGGCATCCGCTCTTCCGGCAGGTCGATTGGAGCATGCGTTGGCTCGATCGCCTGCAAAAAGGCAAACCGATTATCGAAGCCGCCGAAGGCCTCAACTACTTCCAGTTTTTGCCGTCGGCCGATGCCGCCGAAGCCTATGTGGCGCTGTGTGGCCTGAGTGCCGCCCACGGCAAGGTGGTGCATGTGGTCAACCCCCACGCCACCACCTGGCACGAATGGCACGGGATTGCGGCCCAGGTGCTGGGCGTGCCCCTCGAAACCGTCTCGGTGCCGTGGGATGTGCTGGTGGCCGCCGATGCCAAGCGCTATAGCGCGTTGACCACCTGTCTCGGCCACAATCAAGTGTTTTCGGCCGATTCGTTGTTGGCCCTCGTGCCCGATTGGCAGCCGCGCGTGCCGTTGCTCCAGGCCGTGACCGAAACCATTGAATGGCTGCAACGCCATAATCAAATCGAAGACTGCGAGAGCGACCCCCTCGAAGATCGCATCATCGCCGCCATGCGCCAAATCAAAGCCACATTCGCCTAAATCGCCGTTATTCTGGGTTTAAGATGAAAGCCTGACCGCAGTTGCGGCCAGGCTTTCGTTGCGTTGTATTGCGCTACCGTTTAGACTGCAGGTTGCCCGATGACTGTGTCGAGCAGTTGGTAGCGAGGGCGATGGCTGTCGGGTACGACCTGCGACTGGCTATCAATCCGCAATAGCTGCGCCGTTTCGCCGGCCTGCACGGGTGGCCAGGTGGGGATGCCGGCGCCGTTGGGGTCACCGTGTGTGACAAAGTTGACATAAATTTGTTGCATTTGCTGTGATACGGCTGTATCGGCATCATCCCAGGCATAGACGGTGTTGGTGTCGAGATTGCCCATAAAGTATTCGATATCGGCCGAATGCACGGCTCCTACCGCCATAGGTGGGGGTGGCGGTGCTGGCGTGCTGGATTCCTCGGCGCGGATGACGCCACCGGCGAGCCCGCTGACCGCATTGCCAAATTCGGGGCGCATGCTAGGGCGGGGGTGGGCATACAGGTAGCGGTAGGTGGGATTGGTACGGGCATGCAGCTCGGCCCACTTCCAGGTGCTATAGCCGATAAACAAATCGCTCGACAGATCTGTCGCCGCAATCACCACCTCGGCAGCGCTACGAGCAGCGTAGTGTTGGAGCAGGTGGGGTGCTTGGTCACCAAATTGGGCCTGCACGGCGTCCTGATAGTTGGCCACGGTAGGTGGGTGGTCGTGAAGCAAAAACTGGTAGGGCACTTCGGTCGAATTCCAGCCAATCAGCAACGGCACCTGGGCATGGGCGCCGCTAGCATAGAGCTCCCACGGTGATTTGGGCAAAAAATAGCCGTCAATGGTGCCACAAAAATGCTGGGGTTGGTACGCTTGGGTGGCATCGAGCAAGTCGCTGGCCGATAAATTGTGCAAATCGGCGAGGGTGGTGGCGCTGGCCTGAGTCGCAATGGCTACGCCAATTTGTTCGGCGTCGGCGAGGGTCATGGCTGGCAACGCGCCCAGCAACGAGCCGCTGGAGGCGATAGCCCCGGCAATTCGGTGGTTGGCGATGGGCGACAGCAGTTGGGCGCTGACCGAAATCGACCCTGCCGATTCGCCGGCGATGGTGATACGGCTGGGGTCGCCGCCAAAGGCGGCAATTTCACTCTGCACCCAGCCCAAGGCGGCAGCTTGGTCGAGGTAGCCGTAATTGCCTGACCCCGCATACCCACTGGTGCGGCTCAATTCGGGATGCGCAAAAAAGCCAAACACCGACAGGCGATAATTGACCGTCACTACCACCAGCCCGTGTTGGGCCAGAGCGGCGCCGTCGTAGCGTGGCTCTGCGCTGTCGCCGGCCACGTTGCCACCGCCATAAAAGTAGACCAGCACGGGCAAGGGCGTGGCGGCGGGTGTGGCTGGCGCCCACACATTCAGGTAGAGGCAATCTTCGCTCATGCCAGGTGAGCGGAAGTTCATGTCGCCAAACAAGGCTAGTTGCATCGGTCGCGGCCCAAACTGGGTGGAGAGGCGGATGCCCGACCATGATTCGACTGGCTGCGGTTCGCGCCAGCGCAAGGCCCCGAGCGGCGGTGCCGCAAAGGGGATGCCCTTGAAGCTCTGTGCGCCGGTACGCTCGTCGATGCTCCCTGCGAGGATGCCGTGGCTGGTCTGGACGCGCGGGTTGGTGGTCATGGGTGCTCCTCTTTTCTTGAAAAAACACTTCCGTGCTGGGTGAAGTGCGATGAGTATCGGTGCCTTCAACTGCACCGCACGGTCATGGTGCGCGGATCGCACCATAACCGCCAGATTAGTCCGTGGCGGCTTGGGCGGCCGCCGGGGCACGATTGGCGTACAACAAATATAATCCGCTGACGATGGTAATGCCAGCGCCGACCCAGGTGTTGAGCGTGGGGAATTGTTGCCAGAGTATCATGCCCCACAGCACATTGATGGGCAGGGTGCTGTATTCAAACGGTGCCACCACCGACGCCGGTGCTTCACTATAGGCGCGGGCATTGAGATACATGCCCCCCGCCCAAATGAACCCCAGCCCTGACATGATTAGCCAATCACGGAGCGACGGCATCACCCACGCTTGCATCAAAAAGACAAAACTAGGGTGGGCATCGGGTGTTTCGCCAATCGCCAGCACAATCGGGGTCAGCACCGCCGTGGCGACCAAATAGACCAGTGAGCTGTAGTAGGCCATCGTCGCGCTACTGTCGGTGCCTTGGAGCTTGCGGGTCAGGATGACGGCGACGGCATAAAAAAAGACCGACGCCAACGTAAAGAGTGAGCCGATGTTAAAGGCCCCCATGCCAGGTTGCACCACCAACAAGGTGCCAGCAAAGCCGATTAATAGCGCCAACCAATTACGCAGGCGGATTTTTTCGGCCAAAAACAGCAACGACAACAGGGTAATCATCAGCGGTCCCGAAAAGCGAATGGCGGCGATGTCGGCCAAGGGCAAGGCGGCCAGCCCCATGAAGTGGGTGGTATACGACAAAAAATAGGCGCCACCGCGGACGTATTGGAGCGTGCGCTGACTGGTGGTGGGCCAGCCGCGCCGCCCTTCGAAGCGAAACAACAGTAGGGTCAGTGGGAGCGCCACCAGACTGCGAAAGGTGACGATTTCGAGTACGGGGTATTGTCCCCCGATAAACTTGACGGTGATGTCTTGGAGCGAAAAAACCAACAGCCCCAATACCAAAAACAACACCCCACGCAGGGTGCTGCGCACTACTGCCGGTGCAACATTCATGTAAGTGCGTCTTTCTGCCTAGGCCTGCACCGTAGGATAGCGCCGGGTGGTGATGATGAGCAAGGTGCATCCAAGCACCGCCGCACAGCCAATCACCAATGCTACCGGCACCAAGGTGCCGTTGCTCAACACCCCCACGAGGGTGCCGGCAATCCCACCGATGATAGATTGGATGGTGCCTTGGATGGCCGAGGCGCTGCCCATGCGACCATGGACGTGCCCAAAGGCCAAGGCGGCGATATTGGGCATGACAAAGCCGAAACAGACACACAACGAAAAGAACAGAGCACTCAGAGTCAGGGTGGTGACTGCGCCACTCAGCGCACAGCCAATCATGATCATGGCAATGATGACGGCGGCAAATAACGCCCGTTGGGCGACGATTTCGAGGCGTTGGGTGCGCAACACCCGCCGGTTGAGTTGCGAGGCCCCAATCAATCCCATGGCATTCAGCCCAAACAGCAACCCGAATTGGCTCGGGTCATTGCCCAGCATGTCGATATACAAAAACGACGAACTAGTGATATACGACATCAAAATGGCCGCGGCACATGCGCTAATCACCACATACATCAAAAACGGCGTATTGCGCAAAATTGCGAGGTAGTTGGTGGCCGTATCACGCAAATCAATGCTGGCCCGTTCACTCGCCGACGACGTTTCGGGCAGGCGGCTCAACGCCAACAGCATGATGATGCCATAGCCCACCAGCACCCAAAAGACTCCATGCCAATTCCAGAACGACAAAATCACGCTACCCAGCGACGGAGCCAAGATGGGGGCGGCGCCGAGCACAAGCATCAGCACGCTCAGCCGATCGGCCAGCACTTTGCCCCGCCACAAATCGCGGGCGATGGCGCCGCTGATGACTGAGCCGGCCGAAGCCCCCAGCGCCTGCAAAAACCGCCCGGCAATCAGCACGGTGATAGAAGGGGCGAGGGCGCAGGCCAGTGCGCCGAGGATGTAGATCACAAACCCCACGGCCAGCGGGGCTTTGCGGCCGTATTTATCGGTGAGTGGCCCATAGACCACTTGGCCAAGCCCCACCCCAATCAAAAATATGGCGAGGGTAAATTGCACGGCACCGGCAGTGACATTGAATTCATTGGCAATGGTGGGGAGCGATGGTAAGTAGAGGTCGATACTGATGGGCATGATGGCCTGGATGGAGCCGAGGATGAGCATCAACAACAGCCCGTGCGTGGGCTGTGG
>DBCF01000035.1:5802-5944 GCA_002292925.1 Roseiflexaceae bacterium UBA965
AAGGAGGAAGTAGGAAGTTAAGGAGGAAGTACTGGAATTTCATGTTGCGCCAGTGCACGGAGGTGCTTTTATTATTTCGTACTTCACTTTATACTTCATACTTTACACTTTCTACTTCGTAGCCGGTTGCGAGGGCAACCGT
>DBCF01000305.1:0-208 GCA_002292925.1 Roseiflexaceae bacterium UBA965
TCCGTTGCAGATAATCGCTGTCGAGCTCACCCCCCAACAATACCTCGAGCGGGTTTTCGAGCCATTCGGCAATCGAATCCCATTGCCCATGAGGCACTTCTGCCGCTGGGCGGGGCGCGTCACCCGGAATAAATGCCGCAGCACTCGGCACCGCTTGCCGCAACGCCTGTACCGCCTGACTTGCAGTGGTATAGTGTTGCCCGTCATT
>DBCF01000305.1:257-743 GCA_002292925.1 Roseiflexaceae bacterium UBA965
CTACTCATCAACCGTCGGATGACCCGATCAATTGCGGCGAAATCGGCATGTAATGGCGCAAGTGGTGAAAACGGCACTTGAGGCGTCACTCCACCGGTCAACATATGATAGAGCAAGACCCCTAATGCATAGAAATCATCACTAGGATTTGCGCTGGCACTGCCAAGCTGTTGTGATGCCGGGTAATAGGGCGATGATAAATCACGATCGTCAAAATCAACCAAATCACGACTCGCCGCACACGCCGCAAACCCCAACCCCGTCACCTGCACGCTAAAGTCGTGGTTCACCAAAATCGTCGCAGGTTGAATGTCACGGTGGATAATTTGTTGGTCGTGGAGGGCATCGACGACGGTCGCCACCTGACTAAAAATCCGCACCGCATGCACCGGCTCAAGTGCCCCTTGCATCAAGAGCTCGTCGAGTGATTGGCCACCGCCATCAGGCGTCACCATGTAATCACCATAGGTCGTGTCACGACCTGCT
>DBCF01000305.1:774-3691 GCA_002292925.1 Roseiflexaceae bacterium UBA965
CCTGCCGCAATCACCGGTAATACCCCAGGGTGACTCACTCGCGCCCCGAGTTGCGCCGCCAATCGAAACCGTGCCAATGACAGTGGGTCAGAACGCCGCAAAATCGCCACCGCTAACGGACGGTCGGTGCCTGCATGGGTTGCCGCATAACACACCGCCAAATCATCAACCCGTAAGGCCTGACCAATTTGAAAATTGGTCAAGCTTGATTGTGGCTCTATTGGCCGCCGAGCGGTGGTGTCAATACGTGCGGTCATACCCTTACCATTCTGGTATAAATGACATTTTCGTTACCAAAATAATAACACAAACGTTCTAATCTGACAATATGCGAGTAACTACAGGTGCTCCATCTATAGACTGAATGCGCCGCACCCCAGCACCACTGCCGGTTTCGCATAAATGCTGATATCGCCCCACACCATGCGCAAATACGGTTTTCACACTCTGTGGCAACATCACTAAATCAGCGAGCTGTGCCCGTGGGCACCACCAAAAATCTACTGGATTATCTGCTTCAGGGCCCCGAAACGGATCCGCCTGCCATGCCAAATCAGGCATCGTCACCGCATAATAAAACCCTACTTCGTGGAACAAACCGCCCTGCGGGCGTTGATCAATTACCTCAATCGTCGCTAGCAACGCTCCCACCTGTGCCGTCACCAGTAATTCCTCGCGCATTTCACGCACAATCGTTGTCGCACTCGCTTCACCCAAGTCGACGCGCCCACCAGGCAATGACCAAAAGGTGTCGCCGACTGCTTGATGCACCAATAAATAATCATCGCGCCAACAGACGACTGCTGCCCGTAAATGGAAGTGGCCTACCGCCGTATCAAACGAAACCATCATTAGCGTACCTTTTTCTCCAAGGTCAACGGTTCACTTTTGGCTACATTCGCCATCACATAGGAGGGCTTTTTTATGGTAACACAATCACCCATGATATACTTAGCACCAACAGCAACCTCAGTGCCTGCGATATCATCCATGAGCGCTCGCCTTTCTATCAAAAACACTCAGTGGCAATTGGCCCCAACCATCCCCCGCCAAATCATCGAAGATTTGGCGTTACAATCACATATTTCGCCATTCTTGGCGCAACTCCTCAGCACCCGTGGCTATACGACCCCTAGCGCCATCGACAATTTTCTGCAACACACCGACCCCCACCACGACCCGCTGCTCATGCACGACATGGAAAAAGCCGCCCGGCGGATTATCGCCGCCATCCAAACCAACCAAGTCATTGCCGTCTATGGTGACTTTGATGCCGATGGCATTACCGCCACCAGTTTGATTTGTGATGCCTTTCGCCAGCTCGGCGCCAATGTCGCCCCCTACATCCCCCATCGCATCGGTGAAGGCTATGGGCTCAACATCGATGCCATCGATCGTTTGGCCGATAGTGGAGTCCAACTGCTATTGACCGTCGATTGTGGCATCAGCAACCGCAACGAAGTCGCCCACGCCTATACCCGTGGGCTCGAAGTCATCGTCACCGACCACCACACCCCACCCGAAGATCTCCCCGTTGCCACGGCCGTCGTCAATCCCCGCCTGCCGTTTTGTGGCTATCCCGACAAAGGGCTCGTCGGGGTCGGTGTGGCCTACAAACTGGTCCAAGCGATTGGCCAATTAGGGATGCCGTTGCCCCACCAGGCCATGTATGCCCTACTTGATTTGGTAGCCCTCGGGACGGTGGCCGATTTGGGACCACTGACGGGTGAAAACCGCGCCTTTGTCCACCAAGGCCTGATTTGCCTCGCCCAAAGCCAACGCCCCGGCATCCGCGCCCTCATCCACGTCGCAGGACTCGACGGGCAACCCATCAACGCCGGCGATGTGGGCTTCAAACTCGCACCACGCATCAATGCGGCTGGTCGCCTCGACAATGCCGCCCCCGCCTACGAATTATTGCTCACCAATGACCCCGAGGTGGCGCGCACCCACGCCCAATTCCTCAACGACATCAACATCGAACGCCAACAACAGACCAAAGCACTCCAAGAGCGCATCGCCAACGACATCCAAGCCATCGACCGCCATCAAGACGCCATCATCGTCCATGACGACCCCGATGCCCATGCTGGCTTGGTCGGATTAGTGGCGGCCCGCATCGCCGACCAATTTAGTCGTCCCACCGTCATCATCGAACGAGGTATCCCCCATTCACGGGGCTCGGGGCGTGCCGGAGGGTTAATCGATTTGGTGAGTGCCCTACGAAATTGTGGGGTCGAATTCATCAAAATGGGTGGACACGCCGCTGCTGCCGGATTTACCATAGACAGTGATGCCATCGACCACCTACGCCAAGCCCTCAACGAATACGCCGCCATCCACCATATCGCCGGCGGCGTCCGCATATTGCCCATCGACGCCGAACTCGACCCCGCCGCCCTCGACATGAGCATATTGACCGATTTGACAGCCCTCGAACCCTGCGGCCAACACAACAACGCCCCACTATTGCTCACCCGCAATTGCCGCGTCATCTCAGCCCGCACCATGGGGAGCGACAACCGCCACTTGATGCTCAAACTCGATATCGCCGGCCGGGTGGTCACCGCTGTGGCCTGGGGTGAAGGCGAAAGCGCCCGCCACTTCGAGCGCATCAAAGCCATCGACATCGTCTACCAACCGCAACTCAACGAATGGCAAGGTCGCCGTGAATTGCGCCTCGAGCTCAAGGACTTCCGCTCGGCCCGCGGTGCAGATGCCCCACCACACGCAGAGATTATGTAACCCGACATATTCGATATCGCTCATGAAACAACGAGGTTCGTATGAGTAAAAAAGTTCGCATTGGCTTTGTGGGGGTTGGCAACATGGGCCAAGCCGCCCATTTGCGCAACTATGTGATGGTCCCCAATTGCGAAGTGGTCGCCATCTCCGACGTCAAACCCGGCCATGCCCA
>DBCF01000305.1:3811-4508 GCA_002292925.1 Roseiflexaceae bacterium UBA965
TGGCCAGTGGCAAACCAGTGCTCACCGAAAAACCCATCGCTGGCTCTGTCGACCAAGCCCAGCGCATCGTCGCCGCCGTCGCCGCCCACAATACCTGGATGATGGTGGGCTACCACAAACGCTCTGACCCCGCTACCATGCTCGCCAAAGCCGAGATCGCACAACTCAAAGCATCAGGTGAACTGGGCAAACTCACCTACATTCGTATTTTGATGCCTGCTGGCGACTGGATTGCCAACGGCTTCAACCAAAACATCTGGAATACCCAGCCTGAACCAGAATTTACCTGGGATCCCCCCGCTGCCGACATGGACAGTGCCACCAACGACGCCTATTGGGCATTTGTCAACTACTACATTCATCAAGTCAACTTGATGCGCCATCTACTCGGCGAATCGTGGCACGTGACCTATGCCGCCCCCGCCGGCAATCTGTTGGTCGGCCAAAGTGACAGTGGCGTGACCTGTACCATCGAAATGAGCCCCTATCAAACCAGCATTGATTGGCAAGAAAGCGCCTTTGTCTGCTTTGAACGGGGCTGGATCAAACTCGAGCTCCCCGCCCCGCTGGCCTTTACCCGCCCAGGTCGGGTCGAAATCATGCGCGATCCCGGCAACGGCGTCCAGCCCCGCATCGAAATTCCGCAACTGCCGTGGGTACATGCCATGTGGCAACAAGCCCAAAATTTCGTCGATGC
>DBCF01000305.1:4586-6418 GCA_002292925.1 Roseiflexaceae bacterium UBA965
GCCCGCGACTATATTCGCTTGCACCTCAACAAATAAGGAGTCCCTCATGCCCCTCAAATGGCGCAAAGTCTGGGTTTCTGATGAAGGTTACGAATCTGCTGGGGTCTTTGATGTCAATGGTGACGGCCACCTCGATATCGTCAGCGGGGGCTTTTGGTACCAAGGTCCTGAATTCCGCATCCGCCACTTTATCGGCGATATTCCCCGCTACGGCGAGTACTACGACGATTTTTCGACTATTGCCCTCGACATCAACGGCACGGGCACCCTCGATTATGTCACCGGCGGCTGGTGGGGCAATAGTCTGCGCTGGCGCGAATGCCCCGCTGACCCGACCCAACCCTGGCCAGAACACATCCTTGCTGGCAACACTGGCAATGTCGAAACCACCCGCGGCTGGGATATCGATGGCGACGGTGTCATCGAAATCATCCCAAACACCCCACCCAACCCCGAAGTCAATTACTACAAACTCATCATGGATGGTGACGGCAAGGGCACAGGCCAATTCCAAAAAGTCACCATCTATACCTTTGCCGAGGGCACCCAAGGACATGGGCTGGGCTGTGGCGATATTGCCGGCAATGGCCGCATGGATATCGTGCTGTGCCACGGCTGGCTCGAAGCACCAGCTAATCCTGCCCATGGCCAATGGATATGGCACCCCGACTTCCCTACACCACCTTGGGGCACGACCGCCAGCATCCCGATGCTGGTCGTCGATGTCGATGGTGACGGCCAAAACGAACTCATTACCGGCCACGCCCACGGCTACGGTTTGTGGTGGAGCAAACGCCAAGCCGATGGCAGCTGGCACCACCACCCCATCGACCCCTACAACGCCCAATACCATGACTTGCAGTGGGCCGACATTGATGGCGATGGTATGCCCGAATTAGTCACGGGCAAACGCCACCGTGCCCACAACGGCAATGAAGCCGGCGAATGGGATGATTTGGGCATCTATTATTTCAAATGGACCGGCGAAGGATTTGCCAAACAAATCATCGATTATGGGGCGATGGGTACCGGCAACGGCTGTGGCATCCACTTTGGACTCGCCGATTTACGAGGCACCGGCCGCCTCGATGTCATCGCCCCGGGCAAAGATGGCTTGTACGTTTATTACAACGAAGGTTGGTAAGAAATACTTTTTTCAATGGTATGATGCAGATGGATCAATACATCACTACGAGAGGTCAATGACGATGAGTAGTAGCGCCCAGATTCCGATGCGCGCCGTGCCTGGCTATTTCTCCAGTACCGCAGGCATCCAACTCGCCATCCAAACCCATGCCGATGCCAGCAACGAAGATTTGCAGTATTACCAGCAACTCGGCGTCGAGTGGGCCATGGTAGGCATCAATCACCCCGAATTGCACACCCTCGACTTTTACAAACGGCTGGTCAAACGATTTGGTGACTACGGGCTCAAAATTTACCGTATTACCAACCTCGGCGTGCACAATTCCCCTGAAATGACCCTCAATTTGCCCGGTCGTGACGCCAAAATCGAAGAGTTCAAGCGATTCATTCGCAATCTCGGTGCCGCCGGCATCAAATACAACACTTACGCCCACATGGGCAACGGCATCTGGAGCACCGGCCATGTACCAGGTCGTGGTGGCATGAGCGCCCGCATGCTCGACATCAAAAACGCCAAAGGCTACTGGGCCGGCACCGTCTACGAAGGTGACCTCACCCATGGCCGCGTCTATACCGAAGACGAATTGTGGGACAATTACGCCTACATGATTCATCAAATCTCCCCCGTCGCCGAAGAAGCAGGCGTCTTTATCGGCATCCATCCCGATGATCCCCCGGTCTATTCA
>DBCF01000305.1:6577-6934 GCA_002292925.1 Roseiflexaceae bacterium UBA965
GGGATGGGTGTGGGTGTCATTGATGCCATCAAGCACTTTGCCTCCAAAGGTCAACTTTTCAAAGTCCACTTCCGCAATGTCACCAATCCCATGCCCGAACCGTGGGTCGAAACCCTCATCGACAACGGCTACCAAGACATGTACGACGTGATGAAAACCTTGCGCGAAGTCAAATTCGACGGCTGTATCATCCCCGACCATGTCCCCGATATGCTGGGTGGCTTCCGGGTCGGCACCGCCTATTCGATTGCCTATATGCGCGCCTTGATTCAAGCCGCCAACAGCACCTACGGCGGCCCCGCCTAGACGTACGGGCAAAAAAGGTTTGACGTTTACGTCAAGCCTCTTTTGCCCTGC
>DBCF01000002.1:0-1384 GCA_002292925.1 Roseiflexaceae bacterium UBA965
TCCATAAAGCGTAGTATCTGAGCGTGAGATTAACCAGTTGTACCACAGTGATTAACAACAGGTTGTTGTGCTGTTAGCGTTGTGTGTTATTTGCTCAACGAAGCTTTGTAGCGGGTTGCGCCTGCTTCGAGCACGATTGCAAAGGCCAGCACGGCATAGGTAAACGCGCCCATTTCGTGCAGATTGAGGTAGAAGCCACTCGCCATAAACATGTCGTAGCCGATACCACCAGCACCGGCAGCAGCCCCCATGGCGATGGCGGTGGAGAAATTGATTTCGAAGCGCAAAAACGTCCATGACAACAAGGCCGTTGCCGATGAGGGTAAGACGGCTTGAAAGACGATTTGCCACCAATCTGCGCCACTGGCCTTAAGCGCTTCGATGGTGCCGTTATCAATTTCTTCAAACGACTCAGAATATGCTTTGATGAGATAGCCTGCCGAGTGGAAGGTCATGCCGAGCACGGCAGCCACACTGCCCAGCCCTGCCGACACTGCAAAAATTAATACCCACAATACGGTGGGGACAGCCCGTACGAATGCCGTAAGACCTTTGATGATGATGGTAAGCCAGCGGGGCGCTAAGTTTTGGGCGGCGAGGAGCGCGAGCCCCAATGCGATGGCTGCCCCAAATATGGTCGTGAGAAATCCTAACCCGATGGTGATAAACAAATTGTGAATCATGACGTCGAAGGTGATGTTTTTGAGATAGGGTGTGAGCAGTAACGCCGAAAAATTACTGCCGAGCATGTCAACCCCTGCCCAAAAGTCGACGCCACGAGTGTTGAATGTGGTAAAGGCGTAACCAGTAATAACGACTAGACTGATGATGGTAATGCGCAAAATAAGAGTTGCGGCATTCCAGGGGCGTACGATAATTGTGGTGGTTGGTTGCATTACAATACTGCCCTTCGGATCCAATTCGACACGGCTTCGATGGCCAATACACTGATAACAATTACGACAATTACCAGACTTGCGGCATTGTAATTAAGGCTTTTGTAGTAAATATCAAAGGAATAACCAATCCCGGTGCCGGTCAGAATGCCGACGAGTGTGGCACTGCGGATGTTGGTTTCGATCATAAACAGTACCCAGCTCACCAGCTGTGGTAAACATGAGGGGATGACGGATTGGGTAATAATGGCAAAATAACTCGCACCGGTGGCACGCAAGGCTTCGACTGAATCAGTACTGACTTCGTCGATGGTTTCGATGAGTACCCGTACCATGAAGCCAAAGGTCACGAAAAACAAGGCAAAATAGCCGGTAAATGAACTTTGCCCAAACGAAAACAGCAAAATCAATGCCCAAGCCGATACGTCAATATTACGAAAAACGGTGGCGATACCTCGGGCAAACACGCTAAACCAGACGTTGATGCG
>DBCF01000002.1:1462-3835 GCA_002292925.1 Roseiflexaceae bacterium UBA965
GTGGCTGATGCTACCGACATCAAAATGGTGTCGCTTAATTTGGCCAATATTGCGGGGAGTTTTTTGATTGCTGCCGCATCTGGATAAAAATTCTCCGTGGCCCAACGGACTGCTTTGGGGATTGAGGTGAATCCTTTGGCCACGTTGTATTCAGTGAAAATAATTGTGGCATACGTCAGCACAATCAACACCATTACAAACAGCCCAAACGAGAGTCTTTTTTGGGTGAAAAAATCAAGCTTGTGCATGTTGTTCACCAAAATCAAGAATCAGTTCACCTGCTTCAGAGCCATAGACTTCATGAATGATGGTGGGTGTGAGGGCGTCTGGCGCTGCATCACAGACGATTTTGCCGCTATTGATGCCGATGATGCGTTGGGCATAGCGCATAGCGACATCGACTTGGTGCAAGTTGACGATAATGGTAATTCCGAGGCGTTGATTGATATCTTTGAGTGTGTCCATGATGATTTTGGCGGCACTCGGATCGAGCGAGGCAATTGGTTCATCACACAGCAGTAATTTCGGATTTTGGATGAGGGCGCGGGCAATACCGACCCGTTGTTTTTGGCCACCGCTGAGCTGATCACAGCGTTTGTACATTTGTTCGCTGAGTCCGAGGGATTGCAAAATCTCGACAGCTTGGTGTTTTTCGGCGTCGCTATACCAGCCCATCACACCAGCAGCAGTTGATTTGTAGCCCAAGCGGCCATGCAAGACGTTTTCGATGACACTCAAACGATTGACCAGATTGTAGTGTTGAAAAATCATGCCGATTTGGGTGCGGTGGGCACGGAGTTGGGTTGCATTGAATGATTTGGTCGATGCATCCGCAAACACCACATCGCCACTTGACATGGGAAGNNGCAAGCGATTGACGAGGTTGTAATGTTGGAAAATCATACCGATTTGGGTGCGATGTCTGCGTAATTTGTCTGCAGAAAGTTGTTTGGTTGATGTGTCATTAAAAACTACATCGCCACTCGTCATGGGAATCATGTGATTGATACAGCGTAACAAGGTAGATTTGCCGGCACCAGATGGTCCGATAATAGCCACAAATTCACCGGTGTCTACGGTGAATTCAATGGAGTCGAGGGCATATTTATCAGTGCCATAGCGTTTGCTGAGTTGGGCAATATGGAGGATTGGCATGTGTCCACCTTTTAATATAAATAGTTCCCTGTGTTGCCATAGCGACAACACAGGGAACTGGGCTGGATTATTCTGACAACGCACGGATAGGATCAAAGAATGAATCTTCGACGACGATGAAGCGTTCTTCTTTGGTCTTCTTGAAGATGGGCTTGTAACCGGCTTCGATTTCAGCCTTGGTGGCAAAAATCTTGGGGTTGTTGGCGACGGCATCTGAGGTCAAGGCGTCTTGGAGCTTCTTGATTTCTTCGGCAGTCAAAGTGTTGCCGTTGGCGGCAAATGGTGAGTTGAGCACGGGGGTGACAGAGATGAGGACGAATTCTTTGCCGGGGAACTTGTCGAATGGCTCGTCAGCCTTTTCTTTGACCTTGTAGCTGGCACCGGCGACGTTGTTTTCGCCACTGCTCAACTCGACGTAGTTTTCGACACAGGTGTCACAAAACACGGCCACTTCGCTCTTGCCTGAAACGAGATTGACGGCTGAACCTTGGTGTGAACCACCGAATTGCACATCGCTAAAGAACTTGTCGGCGCCACCTTCGAGCAAATCGTCGCTGGTGATTTCTTTCCACTTGTCTTGGGCACTAAAGAAGGTCGTGATGTTTTTTGCGGGGACCTTGAAACCTGAGGTTGAGCTGTTTGAAACGAACGAGAATTTCTTGCCTTGGATGTTTTCGATGCTGTAGGCGCCGTCTTTCATGTAGTCGGCTTCGCTGCCTTTGTTGACCGCAAACCAGGCATGATAGAGGGCATCTTTGGCCGTACCCGACGCGCCACTGGTGATAACCAATGGAACGACGTTGGCGTTTTTGTTCTTGGCTTCGATGTAGGCTTGGGCGCCATAGAATGCCAAATCGCCGTTGTCGTTGGCCAAGGCTTCGACGGCAATGATGTAGTCGGTGGTCAATTTGTGTTCGACGGGGCGGCCGAGGGTTTCGCTGACCACGGCGCCAATGGCGTCACGGGCGGCAGCAATGTCGGCGCCTGATTCATTGGGCAACCATACGATGATTACGGGCTTGGTATTGGCAACTGGGGCTTCGGTAGCGGCTGGGGCGGCTTCGGGGGCGGTGGTTGGCTCAGCGGCAGGTGCTTGGGCACCACAAGCAACCAACAACGATAACATGACAATAAACCCAAATACCTTACGCATGACATCTCCTCGTATCGAAACGTGTCCACAGATACTATTCTGCGACTAGTTGTACTTTAGAGGGG
>DBCF01000002.1:3999-10962 GCA_002292925.1 Roseiflexaceae bacterium UBA965
TTAGATAAATTTGTGCGTAATCTGGGTAAGCTGTGCAGATGGCACCCCAATCTGCGTTAAATAATTCACCGTGCTGCCATACGTTTTTTTAATATAGGTCAATACGTTCCCCATCGTATCACTTTGGATACCAATGATTTGTTCATATGTCGCTTCATCGATGTGGGCTGGGCGGTCGCGGCGGAGCTCTGGTAACAACGGCGTAATATGCTCGGCGGTAGCCATGTAATCGGCGATGATGTGGTGATGGGGCACCTCGACCATATCGAGCAACAATGCGGCAATGATGCCAGTGCGGTCTTTGCCGACCCGACAATGAAAAAACGTCCCACCTGGCGCCTCTGCCAGCTGCATAAATGTCTGTTGGATGGGGGCGCGACTCGTTTCGAGCAAATGAATATAAAAATCGTCGAGGCGGGTGATGACGTTGCTGGTGTTGTGCGACACTTGAAACAACGGGATCGCCACGTAGCTGATGTCAGCGTGATTTGCGAGTGGATTGGGCGCGATTTGTTGTTCGTGAGCGTGGCGCAAATCAATCACCGTGGTAATCTGGTGTGTGGTGAAATAGGCCAGATCGCTGGTGTTGACGCGGTGGGGCGAGTCTCCTCGCCAAAAGACATTGGGGCGGGTGGTGTGACCCGTGTTGGTGACAAATCCCCTCAAATCGCGCAGATTGTGTAGCCCAGGAACTTGATGCACGTGTGCCATATAATGCTCCACTCTATTTTTTCACATGCCCTACCATACCATTTTTTGATGAATACCACACCAACATCTGGTTAATATTTGGCGCAATTTAATCTAATTTTTGCTGAAAAAACGGCGTGGCGCAGGCCCATGCGAGCGCGGCATTGGGGGCAAATCCACAGGCTGGGAATCCATTTGCACGCGCCACCGCGTCGCCAAACAACACCGCAATCTGGGTGGGGTAATCATGAGCAGATAAATAGGCACGAATAATTTGGTCGGTATAGTCCATTTCATCAGCGGGTAGGGTGGGTATACCCCCGCTAAACTGCAGCGCTCGTTGTTCTTGCCAGAGCATGCCTGCGAGGTTGGTTGGTATACCGTGCTGGGCTTGCCAAAAATGACGAAATAAAGTGGCACGTACCAGATTGCGGATGTGAGAGATGGAGATGGGGTCACTGGCAAACAGCACGGTGGTTAGCCACTGTTGGTATGGCGAAGCAAAGCGCTGTCGCATTTCTGTGGCGCTACGCTCGGTCCAGCCACCTGCTACATCGTCAGCCACGCCAAAGCCATGGCGATAATCACCACAATCGCCAATTTCGGCGGTAGTTTCAGCAATCCATTGCTGTGCAAGAGTGTCGATGTCCGCATTGATGAGCTGGTCTAGATAGCGTGCAATGTGTGGTTTGGCCATGGGATTCATCACGTTGAAGGGTGGGATGACGGTCGTCGCCGTACTGCCTAGCAGTGCCAAATAATCCGGGAAGCGCAACTGGGCTTCCCGGGGGATGTCGTAGAGGGGGCGGATGGTGGTGAGGAGTGCGACGTGCTGGATCACCAGTTTATCCTTATTTCGCGCTGAGGGCACGTTTCGTGTGGTGGCGTCGTGTATGTGTATGGTGAAAAAATGTGTGGCTGCAGCGGTGAATAGTTTACATAACAGTAGTTAGCGGCAGCGGTGTGGCATTGCCCCATGCCTGTTCCCCCACAAAACATACGAGTGGATGGGTGGCACGATAGCGCACGCGTACCTGACATCCTACGGGAAATACGCTTTCGTGATTTTTTTTGCCACTAATAAATTGTCCGTTAGCGAGTTGCAAACGATAGTGGTAATAGGCGCCTTCATAGGTACGTTCACGGATAATGGCGTTGCCATCGGTTGCTGGTTGGAATTCTATATCGTCATAGCGGAGCAATACACTCACTTGGGTCGATGGGTGGGCATTGGTTGGTGTGTGGATCTGTAAAGTGCCTAATTCGCTACTGAGGATTGTGTCGGTATGCACTACCGGTAAAAAATCTGCTTGTCCCATAAATGCCGCAGCAAAACGGGTGTTGGGTTGCGTAAAAAGCATTTCGGGGGTGCCGATTTGGTGGAGCACTCCTTCATGGAGAAGCGCAATTCGGTCTGCGATGGCGAGCGCTTCTTGTTGGTCGTGGGTGACGATAATCGCCGATGTATTGGCATTGCGCAAAATTGTGCGTAATTCACTACGCACATGGTCACGACTCTGACTATCTAAATTACTAAATGGCTCATCCAACAAAATAACTGGGGGTTCGGGGGCGAGGGCCCGGGCAATGGCAACACGTTGTTGTTGCCCTCCTGAGAGTTGATGTGGGAAGCGGTCACCAAGCGCTGTTAACCCGACGAGGCGCAGTGCTTCAGTAATCCGTGCAAGTTGTTCGTGTTTGGGGTAAGCGTGGAGTGCAAAACGGATATTGTCGGTAACGGTCATATGTGGGAAGAGGGCATAATCTTGAAAAACCATGCCGACCCGGCGTGCTTCGGGTGGGGCGGTGTGGCCGTTTTTGTAGGCACTGACGCCACGAATGGTTATTTCGCCGTGATCGGGGATTTCGAGTCCCGCAATCAAGCGTAAGGTGGTGGTTTTGCCCGACCCACTCGGTCCGAGGAGCACGAGGATTTCACCAGGGTAAAGTGCGAGTGAAAGGTGATTTACGATGGGATTGCGTGCAGTGGGTGGGTGTCGTGTCACCCCTGCTAACGTTATGATGGGTTCCATGGTGCTTCCTCGGTATGCTGTGTTGGTGTGCGGTGATACGTATGCAGGATCAATGTCAACGGTGCGAGCGCCACGGCCACCAGCAACAACGCTGGTGGGGCAGCCGCGGCAAAATGTCCATCACTTGCGGGCATCCAGATCCGCACCGCCAAGGTATCAAATCCGGCAGGGCGGAGTAACAGGGTGGCTGGCAGCTCTTTGATCATGCTCAAAAACAACAACGCCCACCCAGCCTGTAACCCGGGTGCCGCTAACGGCAAAACGAGCCGCTGGATGACACTGAGTGCCGACCGTCCCAAACTACGCCCCGCTTCTTCGATGGCTGGGGCAATCTGATTGAACGCCACATCGAGGCTTTGCACTGCTTGTGGCAGAAAACGAATAATATAGGCGAGTACAAGGGGCAATACGCCACCGGCAATCCATGATAGCCCACGGTTGACCACGAGTACCACACTGAGTGCCACCACGACGCCCGGTAACGCATAGCCAACTTGACTACACCGTGCCAATATACCACCGATTATTCCGCCCCGGCGCAATAACAGTGCCGGAGGGATTGCGAGGATCGTAGTGATGCTGGCAATGAGTGCCACAAAAAACATGTTGCCGAGCCCTGTCTGCAACAGCGCACTCCATGGCAAACTACTCGATTGCTCGCTGAGCGACATTGGCCGTAGCGCCCAAAAAACCAACGTACCAATGGGCAGCACCAACGCACTTAGCGTGACCATGCCTAATCCGCATTGAGCTACCCATTGCCATGCCTGTAGCGGGTGCCTGAGGTACGGGCGCCACGAACGGTTGATTTGCACGCTGCCCCGTCCCGCCAAACGTTCTTCGAGGATAATTAACCCGAGTGTCACAAATATCAATGGAATACTGAGAAACGCTGCACCGGCCCGGTTTATTTGTCCTGTAAATTGACCATAAATCGCCGTACTAAATGTCGGCAAGCGTAACAATGCTGGTACGCCAAAATCAGCTAGTGCATATAACATACACAGCAACATCCCGCCACCAGCAGCCGGTGCGATGGTGGGGAGCGTGATATGCCGGAGGCGGTGGTACCATGTGGCGCCACTCAACTGTGCCATTTCGTTGAAATGATTACTGCCTTGGCGTAATACAGCCGCCACAGGTAAATAGACGTATGGTGAAATACACAGTGCCAAAACCACCATGCTCCCCAAAACGCCAAATATACCGCTAAATGGGAGTGTTCCATAGGGAAGCGCAAAGGTAGTAAAAAGCCATTTTTCGATGATTCCACGTGGCCGAAACAATGCTAATACGCACAATCCCAATACGTATGGGGGGATTGCGAGCGGTAATGCTACCACGATACGCCAAATCGCACGACCAGCCAGCGTCGTCCGTTCTACCAAAAATGCTTGACTAATACCGATGATGCCACTCAAAAAGGCCGTGCCACTCGCCAGTATAACGGTGTTGATGACAAGTGCTATCAACATTTTTGGCGGAGGTAACGTGGTAGTGCCAACCGCCTCAAGGGCACGGATGATGGTGTAGATAGCGGGTATCAGTGTGATAACGGCAACGGCAATACCCACCAGCCAAAGTATGGCTGGTGGGCGGCGGGTTGCACCAAAGAAAAGGTGCCACGACTGCATTATGGAATGCCTGCGGATTGCATCATTTTGACAGCATCGGGGACGTTTTCGGCTAATGCGAGCATGTCAATTTGCGCCTTCTTGAGATTTTCGAGAGGTGTAAGTCCTGGGACGGTGGCAACGCCGGGGATGAGTGGATATTCATAGTTAAGCTCGGCAAACAATGCTTGGGTTGTTGGCAAAAACAAAAAGGCGCTAAATAATTCAGCTGCTTTTGGATGTGGGGCGTTGTTGATAATCCCTACGGCAGTGGTATTGATGACGACGCCCATTTCATTGACACCTTGGTCAGGATAAACCACTCCCACATTATTGTCACTATCTTCGCGGGCTTGTAATTCGTAGTAATAATGATTTACTAGGCCAAGGGCAAACTCACCACTGCCTATTGCTTTGCGTACATCACTGTGTGACCCAAAAAACTGCGCTTCATTGGCGATTAGTCCGGCGAGCCAAGCGGTGGTCTGGGTATCGCCAAGCAACTGTTTCATTACCGCAACTTGAGCTTGAAATGAGCCATTGCTTGAATTCGCAGCTGCAATTTTACCCTTCCATTTGGGATCGGTTAATCCTTGAATGGTGGTAGGCACTTCGTCTGCTTGCACGAGGTCACGGTTATACATGATGACCCGGGCCCGCGCCGTAACTGATGTCCAGGTGGCATCTGCTGCCTTGTATTCGCTCGGAATGGCGTCAGTGCCTGGTATTTGATAGGGCATGAGGGCTTGTTGTGTGGCGAGATTTATCGTTGTGAGCATGTCGGTCGTAATAAACACATCTGCTTGGGGATTGGCTTGTTCTTCCAAAATAGCCGCAGCGAGTTCATTGTTTTTGCCGGCTTTTAACTGTACTTTGATAGTCGGATTGGCTTTTTCGAATGCGGCAATCACTGGGTTCAATAGTGCTTCGCTCCGACCACTATAAACTACCAACGTATCATTACTTGTAGCAGCTGCCGGTGTGATGTTGGTGGTGGGATTAGCTGTCGTCCCACAACCGGTAAGTAGTACCACCAGCAACCAAGTTGCTAATCCCAGTCCTGTCCAGCGAGTTTTTGTGAACGACATTGCGTTCTCCTCGATAATATGGCGAAACCTTGCATATAGTAGTATGCTTTGGGTATTTTTGCAAGTTAAAACTGTTTTTAATGGGTTAAACAAAAAAGACAGTAAACGACCTGCAAAACGATAGCTCCTACAGCGGATTTTGTGGATGCCAATGGCGTGGTCACATCCGTAAACCGGCTAGTGAGCGTTATTATAGCGCAGTTAGTGTGACACATGCCTAGGTAAAGTACAGCGTCGCGTGAAAACCTCAGTGGTGGGAAGCCGTTGTGGCGTGCGACGTCGTCACCCTATGCCGAAACATTGTTTAATCCATCCAGTAGCGTAAAGGTGCGTGTGATTGTTGCACAATGGCTTTGGCGATGCGTTGGGCGCAGATAGCCCCCACCAGATTACCGGTGCCACTATAGCCGCCACACACCCACAGGCGTGGTGCGATTTCTTGTACGAGCGGCCGCACATCATCGAGGCGATAGCCCACACTAGCCGCCCAGCGATGGGTGACGGGGGCGGTGCTTTTGACGACGGTGCGGAGGGTGGCTTCCATGGCGGCTTGTACGCTGGCGGTAGGACCGGCGCCATGCCCCCATTCTTGGTCGGCGTAGCGATCACGACTGCCGCCGAGGGCGATAGTGCCGTTGGGGAGTTGTTGCCAATAATCATAGCCATAGCGGTAATAGACTGGTTGGGCGATGGTGACCTGCGGATCGGGGGCGGTGGCCAACATTTGTAGGCGTGTGGTGCGCACGTGGGGCGCGAGTTGCGGAAACAGCCGCTCCAAATTGCCATCCACCGCCACGATGATCTGCTTGCAGGTAATGGTATGGCCATTGGCCAAAATTTGCCCGCTGATGATCTGTTGGGCGACGGTACGTTCGTAGAGCCGCGCGCCTGCGCTGACGGCGGCGCTCGCCATGCGCCGGACTCGCGCGAGGGGTTGGAATCCGCCGTCGTGGGGGAAGTACAAGCCGCGCCCTGCCGGCCCGTCATATAATTCCACCGCCAGCCCGTCGGCCTGCATGACGTGATATTGCGCCATACAATCGGCGTATTCTTCGTCGTCACTGGCGATTCGTACCGATCCAGTTTGGCGGAATTGGGGCTCAGTGGCCTTAAGCTGTGCGATGGCGTCGAGGGTTTGTTGATAGAGCGCCGTGGCTGCATGGTTGCCTAATTGTGCCACCGCATCATGATGGAACGAGGCAACCCCTGCCAAAATAAATCCACCATTACTCCCAGCTGCCCCCGCTCCTGCCATACCAGCATCGATGCCGACGACATCGACGCCGTGCTGGAGTAATTCGTGGATGGCGTGGAGCCCAGACCCGCCTAACCCAACCACACATACGTCGCAGCTGACTGCGTGACTAAGCGATTCCAATGCGGGCCACGCACTATCATTCCAGACGACATCGTTGAGATAGGCCATCACAAACTCCTCGTGGTTTGGTATTGTCGATATCCATCGAGTATACCCGATTCGCTGAAGTATGAAGCGTGAAGTATGAAGTAGGAAGTGACGTAGGGGCGCCATGCAATGAC
>DBCF01000002.1:11055-17038 GCA_002292925.1 Roseiflexaceae bacterium UBA965
ATGCAACGCATGGTGATACGAAGTGTGAAGTATGAAGTGACGTAGGGGCGCCATGCAATGACGCCCGAACGACAATAACGAATGTCTCCGCGCCCTCTGCGTGCTCTGTGCGAGCCAATCTGCGTCCTCTGTGCGAGACAAAGGGATATCCCTTGCAGTGGATCATCCGAATTCACGATATAATTGAGCATCCTGCTATATAAATGAGGTCATTATGATTTCTGCGGCTCAACCGATTCCCCTCAGTGATGCCCAATTGATTGCCATCACGAAGAGCTGTTATGGTTTCGTCCCACATATTCAACGTCTACCCGGCGAATACGATACCAATGCGGTGGCGATTCACCCCGATGGCCACCGTTTTGTATTAAAAATTATGCACCCTGAGCGTGACAGCAGTTTTGTCGAAATGCAAATTGCCGCCCTCACCCATCTGGCGCACACTGCCGCAAGTGTGCCGGTACAACGGGTCATCCCCCAGACTAGTGGTGCCCAATGGTCGCTCCAGACCATCGGCGACCGCCCCCAAATTGTCTGGATGCTCAGCTACCTCGAGGGCACGTTGTTTGCCGAGGCCAATCCCGTCGACGACAACTTGGTGACTCACCTTGGCCATTTGCTTGGTCAAATCGACGCCGGCCTACGCGATTTCGCTCACCCTGCCACCATCCGGACCCTCGAATGGGATGTAATGCGGGCCAGTTGGATTGGCGAATACCTGCACACCATCGCCGACCCCGCCCAACAAACCATCGTACGTGACATGGTAACGCACTTTGAGGCCACGATTGTCAGTCATGGCGCCCAATTGCGCCAAGGAGTGATTCACGGAGATGCCAACGATTACAACCTCGTAGTGGGGGCACCGGGCTACCAGAAACGCCAAATCAGTGGCGTGTTGGATTTCGGCGATATGATGCAGACGGCGGTGGTGGCCGAGCTGGCGATTTCGGCAGCCTATGCCATGATGCGCCACCCCCAACCCCTCGATGCCTTGATGCTGATGACCAGCGCCTACCACGCTCAATTCCCCCTCAACGAAGCCGAAGTGGCGGCGTTGTTTGATTTGATTTGTATGCGCTTGTGTATCAGCGTGACGGTATCGGCCATCCGCAAGCAACAACGCCCCGACGACCCCTACATGGTCGTCAGCGAAGCCCCAGCCTGGCAGCTCCTTGGTCTGTTGGCCAAAACCCACCGGCGCATGATCCACTACCGCTTGCGCAACGCTTGTGGCTATACGCCCGTGCCCCAGCACGACCGCATCGTGGCCTGGATTGCCCAGCAGGCGACAGCACCATTGCTAGGCCGTGAATTGGCCAACCACGAAACTGTCGCCCTCGATTTGAGTGTGGGCAGCCCGGTGCTAGGCGCCGATCCCCGCAATTCGTCGATGCCTCGCTTTGCCCATATCATTGAACAATACATGGATGGGCGCATCGGGATTGGTGGCTACCTCGAGCCCCGCATGATCTACACCACCGACCGCTATGCGTTGTCGGGGGGCATTACCGAAGAACGGCGCATGCTCCATTTGGCCATCGATTTTTGGTGGCCGGCAGGCACCGCCATCCACGCCGTCTTGCCCGGTCGCGTCTATATGCTGGAATACCTGCCGGCAGATTTGGACTACGGCTACTTGACCGTGCTCGAACATACCACCAGTGACGGCGACACATTCTATACCATCTACGGCCATCTAAGCGACGAATCAATGCGTACGTTGGTGCTGGGCCAAGAAGTGGTAGCCGGGCAACGCATCGGCAGCTTTGGTATCCCCGATGTCAATGGCAAATGGCCCACCCACGTCCACTTCCAAGTGGTGTTGGACTTTATCGACATGGGGCGCGACTTCCCCGGCGTGGGCTATGCCTCACAACGGAATGTGTGGGCGTCGCTTTCCCCCAGCCCCAACCTGTTGCTGCGGATGGATCCGGCCCGCTTCCCCGCCCCCCAAAAACCCTTGGCAGAGAGTTTGCAAGAGCGCCGTGAGCGGATGGGCGGTAACTTGAGTATTTCCTACAAACGTCCCCTCAAAATCGTGCGGGGCTGGCAACAATATCTGTACGACAGCAATGGCCAAGCCTATATCGATGCCTACAACAACGTGGCCCACGTGGGGCATTGTCATCCGCGGGTGGTGCAGGCGGCTACGGTACAATACGGCCTGCTGAGCACCAATACGCGCTATATCAATGACCAGATGCAAGAATACGCTCGGCGTTTGACTGCCACCTTGCCCAAGGAACTCGAAGTCTGCTACTTTGTGAATTCGGCCAGTGAAGCCAACGAACTGGCCATCCGCATGATGAAAGCGGCCACCGGCCGCAAAGAAATGATTGTGCTCGAAGCAGCCTATCATGGCCATACCAATACGCTGATTGACATAAGCCCATATAAACATGACGGCCCCGGCGGTACTGGTGCACCAGATTGGGTCTTTACGGCGCCCATTCCCTGCGATTACCGTGGTCCATTCAAACGTACCGACCCCCAGGCCGGCGCCAAATACGCCCTGCAGGTCCAAGAAGTGATTGCCCGCATCCAAGCCCAAGGGCGCCAATTGGGTGGCTATATCGCCGAAACGCTGCCCAGTGTGGGGGGGCAAATCGTTTTGCCGGCTGGTTATCTGGCCGACGTCTACAAATATGTGCGGGCTGCCGGTGGTATCTGTATGGCCGATGAAGTGCAGGTAGGGTTTGGCCGCATCGGCACCCATTTCTGGGCATTTGAGGCGCATGACGTGGTGCCAGACATCGTGATTATGGGCAAACCGATCGGCAATGGCCAGCCCTTGGGCGCCGTGGTGACGACCCGGGCGATTGCTGATGCCTTTAACAACGGCATGGAATATTTCGCCACCTTTGGGGGCAACAATGTCTCGATGGCGGCTGGTCTGGCGGTGCTCGATGTGTTACGCGATGAGCCGTTGCAACACAACGCCTTGGTGATTGGCGAGCGCCTGCTGGCCGGATTACGTGCCATCGCCCCCAAACACGCCTTGATGGGCGATGTGCGCGGCGCCGGGCTCTTTTTGGGCGTGGAATTGGTGCGAGACCGCGCTACCCTCGAGCCGGCCGAAGACGAAGCCTCGTATGTGTCGAATCGTTTGCGTGATTACGGGATTTTGGCGGGCACGGATGGTCCCTTCCACAATGTCGTCAAAATCCGCCCCCCCATGCCGTTCGATGCCGACAATGCTGATTACCTGCTGGACTGTTTTGATCGCATCATGCACGAAGATTTTGTGCGGCGCTAACCGACACTGTTGCCCGCAACGGGCATATGGTACACTGTGATTATTGAATGAACAGGAGCAACGACTATGATTGCAACACAAGTATTTGGGCGCACTGGCCACATGAGCACCAAGACGATTTTTGGTGCAGCTGCCTTGGGCAATGTCGACCAAAAAACTGCTGACGCCACCCTCGAATTGTTGATTGAACATGGGATTAACCATATCGACACCGCCGCCAGCTACGGCGCTTCTGAAGACCGCATCAAGCCCTGGTTTAGTCATGGCCGCCGCGATCGCTTCTTTTTGGCCACCAAAACGGGCGAACGCACCTATGCCGCTGCGCGCGACCAAATCCGCACCTCGCTCAAACGCATGGGTGTCGACCACATCGAGTTGATCCAGTTGCACAATCTGGTTGACCAAGCCGAATGGGACGTGGCCATGGGCCCCGACGGCGCCCTCAAAGCCTGTATCGAAGCCCAAAAAGAAGGTCTGGTCAAGTACATCGGTGTGACCGGCCACGGCGTGCAAGTGGCCAAGCGCCATTTTGAATCGCTCGAGCGCTTTGATTTCGATAGCGTGTTGTTGCCTTATAGCTACATCATGATGCAAAATCCTGAGTACGCCGCGAATTTTGAAAAATTGCTCAACCGCTGCCGCGAACGCAACGTAGCGGTGCAAACCATCAAAGCCATTGTGCGCCGCCCATGGGCCGAAGGAATCGACCGCTACAGCGCTACCTGGTACGAGCCTTTGACCGAACAAGACCAAATCGACACTGCCGCCCATTGGGTGTTGGGTCGCAAGGGTGTCTTTTTGAATACGGTGGGTGACGTCAACATTCTGCCTCGTGTCTTTGATGCCGCCGAGCGCTTTGTACATGCGCCATCTGAGTTGGCCATGGAACAGTTGCTCAAATTGCAACAAATGTCGCCGCTGTTCGTAGACTAATTTCGGTTGAATTTGTGGAGCACAATGATGTACGACGCACATACCAATGAATTTGCGAATTCAGGCTATACCATCGTCCGCGGGCTGTTTTCGCCAGCCGAAGTCGCCCACATGCAAGCGCATTACCTGCAACTTAATGTGGAAAAACGTGCCAAAGCGGAGGTGAATGGGGTCAAAGACGAACACGACCCGCTCAAGCGCTTCCCGCGCATGTTGCAAATGCACCGCTGGGACGAAGTGACTCTGCAGTTTTTGTTGGATAGTCGACTCAAAGTCGCCATGACGGCGATTTTGGGGAGCGAGCCTTATGCCGTGCAGTCGATGATTTATTTCAAGCCACCCACGGCGCGCGGTCAAGCCTTGCACCAAGACCAATACTACTTGCGGGTCGAGCCGGGTACCTGTGTGGCGGCTTGGCTGGCACTCGATGATTGCGACGAAGAAAACGGCTGTCTGCAAGTAGTCCCCGGCAGTCACAATCTGCCAGTGCTGTGTACGATTGCTGCTGACGCGACGCAGAGCTTCACCGATGTGACGGTGCCCGTGCCCGAAGGGATGGCGGTGGCGCCGGTGCTGATGCAGGCCGGCGACGTGTTGTTTTTTAATGGGCAGTTGATTCATGGCAGTTTGCCTAATCGGAGCAGTGACCGCTTCCGCCGTTCGTTGATCGGCCACTATGTGGTGGGCGAAGCCGAGAAGGTCTACAAGTGGTATCACCCGGCCTTGAAGTTTGATGGCACCACCATGACCCTCGGCGAAAGCCAAGACGGTAGCGAGTGTGGGGTCTGGGTAGAGCGTGATGGCACGCGCAGTGTGGAAATGATCGGGCTCACCAAAGCGGTGGGTGTCGCGCAATAAATGACTTCTCCGGTATTGAAAAACACGGCTACCGGACAATTCCGGTAGCCGTGACGCATGTAAGGAGCCTGTGTGTACTATAGTCGTCTCCAAGAACAATTAGCCAGTGGTAAAACGGTGGTGACAGGCGAAATCGCCCCACCCCGTGGCGCTTCACCGGCCACGTTATTACGGGTTGCCAGCAACCTGGCCCCCGCCGTCGATGCCCTTAATTTGACCGACAATCAGCGCGGGCTCGGCCGCATGTCGGCTATGACTGCGGCAATTATGTTGCGCCAACACGGCTATGAAGTCATCGCACAGATGACCTGCCAGCACCGCAATCGGATTGCCCTGCAATCGGATGCGTTGGGTGGGGCAACCTGTGGCGTGACTAATATTTTGGCGATGACCGGTGACCATCCCAAAATCGGTGATCATCCCGAGGCCAAAAACGTCCTCGACGTGAATTCTTTCCAACTCATCAAAATGCTACGCACAATGCGCGATGAAGGCACCCTGCAAGCAGGGACGCCTCTCAGTGACGCCCCAAAGTATTTTGTGGGTGGCGTAGCCAATCCCAATATCGAAAAAGCAACCCGACTCGAACGCAAAATTACTTTTGGTGCCGAATTTGTGCAGACCCAGATTATTTTTGATGTGGCGCGCTTTGCCGAATGGATGCACGATGTCCGTACCCTCGGCTTACACCAGCAGGCAGGGATTATGGCGGGCATCATGGTGATTAAATCGGCCCAATCGGCACGCTTTTTGCGGGATCACTTGCCAGGATCACGTGTGCCCGAATCAATCATCGAGCGCATGGAGGCTGCCGCCGACCCCGAAGCCGAAGGCATCACCATTGCCGCCGAGTTGTGTCAACAATTGTTGGCCATCGAGGGAGTGCGTGGGGTGCATTTGATGACGGTCGGCTGGAGCAAAGCGATTCCGCTC
>DBCF01000009.1 GCA_002292925.1 Roseiflexaceae bacterium UBA965
TCATACTTCATACTTCATACTTCGCAAGAGTGATATGGTACAATAGTCGTGTCCCGAGAGAATCACACGAATATGGTCCAAGGAGGATCGCAATGGATTACACACCACGTCCCGAGCACAAATTCACCTTCGGGTTATGGACTGTCGGCAATGTTGGCCGCGACCCATTTGGTGAGCCGGTACGCGCGGCAAAGTCGCCGGTAGAATTGGTGCATCTGCTCGCCGATGTCGGCGCATATGGCGTCAACTTCCACGACAACGACCTAGTGCCCATCAACGCCACCAACGACGAACGCAACCAAATCGTCCGTGACTTCAAAAAAGCCCTCAACGATACGGGGTTGGTCGTACCAATGGCCACCACCAATTTGTTTAGCGATCCGGTCTTCCGCGATGGTGCATTTACCTCAAACGACGCATCAGTACGAGCCTACGCCGTACAAAAAACCATGCGGGCCATTGATTTGGGTGTCGAATGTGGCGCCAAAGTATATGTGTTTTGGGGTGGTCGTGAAGGTACCGAAAGCGACGCCACCAAAAATCCCGCTGAATCGATGAAACGATTCCGCGAAGCAATTAACTTCTTGTCACATTATTCCAAGTCCCAAAAATACGACCTGCAATTCGCCCTCGAACCCAAGCCCAACGAGCCCCGTGGCGACATCTTTTTGGCAACCGTCGGGCATGCCTTGGCCTTTATCAATACCCTCGACCACCCCGAAATGGTCGGCGTCAATCCCGAAGTGGCCCACGAAACGATGGCCGGGCTCAACTTCTTGCATGGCGTCGCCCAAGCCTGGGAAATGGGCAAGCTCTTCCATATCGACCTCAACGACCAAGTCGTGGGCCGCTATGACCAAGACTTCCGCTTTGGGGCCGCCAACATCAAAGGCGCCTTCATGTTGGTCAAGTTCCTCGAAGATGTGGGCTATAGTGGCAACAAGCACTTCGACGCCCATGCCTTCCGTACCGACGATTACGACGGTGTCAAAGCCTTTGCCCGCGGCTGTATGCGCACCTACCTCATCCTCAAAGAAAAAGCTGCCCGCTGGAATGCCGACAGCGAAATCCAAGCCTTGGTACGCCAAGTCAACAGCATTGCCCCTGGCTTGCCAGCCTGGCAAGGTGGCTTTAGCCCCGAAAAAGCTGCGGCGCTCAGCAATCACACCTTTGATCGCACCGCCATCGCCAGCAAGGGTCAACCTTACGAACAAATCGACCAATTAACCCTCGAAGTGTTGATGGGCGTCCGCTAATCATGCACCCGTCGTTGCCGTCGTCGTGGCCAACCGTAGCTTGCTACGGCACTACGATGACGGCATTTTTGTAATACACAGGACAACACTATGCCGTTATTTCTTGGTTTAGACATCGGAACCTCCGGTGCCAAAGCAATTGTGTGTGATGGGGATGGGCAAATCGTGGCCATGGCACTGGCCGAATATCCCATTTCGAGCCCGCAACCGCTGTGGAGCGAACAACACCCCAGCGATTGGTGGCAAGGAGCCCAAGCCGCCATCCGCGAAGTCGTCAGCGCCGTGGATGCCACCCAAATCATGGGGATTGGGCTGACTGGTCAAATGCACGGGTCAGTGTTTTTGGATGCCAACAATCAGGTCATCCGCCCCGCCTTACTCTGGAACGACCAACGCACTGCCGCAGAATGCGCTGAAATCAATCAACGCATCGGCACCCAACGCCTCATCGAAATCGCCGGTAACCCTGCCTTGACCGGCTTCCAAGCCCCCAAGATTTTGTGGGTACGCAACCATGAGTCGGCAAATTTTGCCCGGATTGCCCACATCATGTTGCCCAAAGACTACATTCGGCTGCTCCTCAGTGGCGTCTATGCCACAGATGCCGCCGACGCCGCTGGCACATTGCTCATCGACCTCACCAGCCGTGATTATTCTGACGAAATCCTCGCCGCCCTCGAAATCAAACGGGAATGGCTACCAACCGTCTACGAAGGTCCGAGCATCACCAGCCATCTCAAGGCTGATGTAGCCGCGACCCTCGGCTTGACCGCCGGTATCCCCATCATCGCCGGCGGTGGCGACAACGCAGCAGCGGCTATTGGTACTGGCATCATCAAATCTGGGGTTGTCAATAGTAGCATCGGCACCAGTGGCGTGGTATTTGCCCATAGCGACAATATCGCCCTTGACCCCAAAGGCCGCCTACATACGTTTTGTCATAGCGTACCCGGGGCCTGGCACATGATGGCCGTCACCTTGTCTGCTGGCGGCGCATTTGGTTGGTTGCGCAACACCTTGCGCCAAACCGGGGCGAGTGACTTGTCGTACGACGATCTCACCGCCGCCGCCGCCAATGTCCCGGCCGGCGCCGAAGGGTTGATCTTTTTGCCGTATCTGTCGGGCGAACGCACGCCCCACCTCGACCCACTAGCTCGTGGGGCCTTTGTAGGGCTGACCACTCGCCACGGCATTGGGCATATGGCACGGGCGGTGATGGAGGGGGTGACGTTCTCGCTGCGTGATGGTATCGAAATCATGCGCGAACTGGGCGTACCCACCACCGATGTACGGGCCACCGGCGGCGGCGGTAAAAGCCCACTGTGGCGCCAAATGCAAGCCAACATCTACAATGCGCCCGTCTCTACCCTCGCCGCCGAAGAAGGGCCCGCCTATGGCGCCGCCCTGCTCGCAGGCGTCGGTACCGGGCACTTTGCCGATGTCAACGATGCCGTCTCCCGCTGTGTACGGGTCGTTGCCACTACCCAACCAGACCCCGCCATGGTCGCCAAGTATGACCAGATTTATGCGATTTACCGCACCATGTATAGCCACCTCAGCGCCGATATGCATGCGTTAGCCACTCTCTAATACAACCACAATACTGCATCTGCACACCCTAAGATGATCTAGTATCACCGTAGGGTGTGTCTTTTTTTGCTTGACGGTATCCTAAACCTCGTCTATACTGAATTTAATTTTAGGAGAGCCTAAATTATTTTTTCGTATCCAATAGCTATTAACTCATATATCACACAAAGGATCATCAATGCACAAAGAAGAAGTCGCCACAAACAGCATACCTACAGGAAATGACGGTTGGCGCTATGCCCGCGATGAAGTATCTCTTCCTGAATCATTCTCTTCTGTCAAGATTTCACCCAATGCAGGATTTTGGCGCACGTTACTCGCATTTGCCGGACCTGGGTTGATGGTGGCAGTCGGGTATATGGACCCGGGCAATTGGGCTACTGACATTGCAGGTGGTGCTCAATTTGGCTACATGTTATTGTCAGTCATTCTGATTTCTAATTTTATGGCGATTCTGCTCCAACATTTGGCACTCAAGCTAGGGGTAGTCACTGGACGTGATTTGGCCCAAGCCTGCCGTGACCACTATTCACGTCCCGTATCGTTTGTTTTATGGGTTTTATGTCAAATAGCGATTATCGCCTGTGATTTAGCCGAAGTCATTGGTGCGGCGATTGCCTTGAATCTCTTGTTTGGGATTCCGATTGTATATGGCGTAATAATTACCGCCCTCGATGTGCTAATGGTGCTTTTTTTGCAGAGCAAAGGTTTTCGGTATATCGAAAGCATCGTGGGCGGGTTGATTTTTGTGATATTTGCCTGTTTCATGTATGAGATGGCCGTATCGAGTCCGCCCATTGCGGCGATTTTGGTGGGGTTGATTCCCTCACCACAAATCGTATACAACCCTAATGCGCTCTATATCGCCATCGGCATCCTCGGGGCGACAGTCATGCCGCACAATTTGTATTTACATTCAAGTATCGTCCAGACACGCAACTTTGCCCGTGATGATATTGGCAAAGCCATGGCCATTAAATTTGCTTCGATTGATTCGACGGTGTCGTTGTTATTTGCCCTGGTAATTAATGCGGCGATTTTAATTTTGGCGGCCGCCACCTTTTATGGTACTGAGCATGCCGGGATAACTGACATCGCCGATGCCTATAATTTACTGACGCCCTTATTAGGGGCTAGCTTTGCGAGTATTGCCTTTGGGATAGCCTTGCTGGCATCGGGGCAAAGCTCGACATTGACGGGTACGTTGGCAGGGCAAATCGTGATGGAAGGCTTCCTCAAAATCCGCTTGCCCCGTTGGATGATTCGCGTGATTACCCGCGGTCTGGCCATCATCCCCGCCATGATTGTCGCCATATTGTATGGCGAACGGGGGACTGGGGAATTGTTGGTATTTAGCCAAGTAATTTTGGCATTACAACTAGGGTTTGCCGTGGTGCCACTAGTCACTTTTACTAGCGACAAAGCCAAAATGGGCAAATTTGTCAATCCACTGTGGCTAACGGTTTTAGCATGGGGCATCACCGCAGTAATTATTAGTCTCAACGCATATCTCGTATTGCAAATCTTTATTGGCTAAAAAATCCCCCCTGTGCGTATTGCACAGGGGGGATTTCTGTGTACATTTTAGGCAATAAACGCCAACACTGCCGCCATAAACGCGGCGGGGTTGTCGTGATGCATTTCGTGACCGACGCCTGGAATGATTTGGGCAGTCAAATTGGGCATATAGTTGACC
>DBCF01000297.1:0-20765 GCA_002292925.1 Roseiflexaceae bacterium UBA965
CACGGCGATTTTGGCGGGGCGATCACCCCAGCGCACCAAATGATACAAAAAGAAATCATGGAGTTCGTATGGACCAATAATATCTTCGGTTTTTTGGCTGACTTCACCAGCCTGGGTGGTGGTCAGTTCGGGCGATACGGGGGTATCAAGAATATCAACCAGTACGGCGGTCACCGCAGGATTGGCTTGAGTATCGGCCACTTGTTGCACCAAATGCCGTACCAAGGTTTTGGGGACGCCGGCATTGACATGGTAGTGGCTCATGTGGTCGCCGTTGAATGTACACCACCCCAACGCGATTTCGCTCAAATCGCCGGTGCCCAACACAAATCCCCCTAGTTGATTGGCTTTATTAAACAAAATACTAGTACGCAGGCGGGCTTGCACGTTTTCGTAGGTAATATCTTGGCTGACTCCATCATGCCCCAGCGCATGCAGTTGCCCCACCACCAAATCACCAATGGCAATAACCTGGTTGGGGATACCGTACAACGTCGCCAGCGTCACTGCATTGGCTTGGGTGCGATCAGAGCTGGCCGCCGCCGGCATGGTATAGGTACGCAACACATCGGCTGGCTGGCGGCCGAGGATCGCGACTGCCTGACAAGCCACCAAAAACGCCAAGGTCGAATCGAGCCCCCCCGACAACCCCAAGTGCAGATGAGGGGCACGGGTGGCGCGCATGCGTTGTGCCAAACCGTGGGCTTGGATGGCGAGAATGTGGTGCAGGCGGGCCGCCCGCGCCGTCGCGTCTTCGTCACTCGGCAAAAAAGGATAGGCGTTGACGACCGGTTGGGGCGTAACAGTCGGCGCCGTCAGCGTGGTTGCAACCACCTGATGCCCGATATGATTGGCCCGATTGGAATCACGGCGCCGGTCGAATTGTAGGTGTTCGATGTCGATGTCACTCACGGTCAGGCGTTGATCGCGGGCAAAGGGCTGGCGTTCGGCCTGCATGCGGCCATTGCTACAAATCAACTGATGGCCACTCATCACTACATCCATGCTTGATTCGGTCCAATCACAGCCGGCATAGACGTAGCCACACACGAGTGTGGCCGATTGCATGCTCACCAAATTACGGCGATAGCTGGCTTTGGCAACGAGTTCGGGGGATGCCGAAGGATTGGCGATAATCATGGCACCGTGGTCGACCAACCCGCGACTCGGTGATTGATTGACCCACAAATCTTCACAGATTTCGATACCGACCAATACACCAGCCACCGTAAACAGCAATTGGGTGCCAAAAGGGACAAGGTCGTCACCAAAGGCAATAGTGGTATTGGGTTGTTGCCAGGTTTGGTACCAACGCTTTTCGTAGAATTCACCATAACTGGGCAAAAATTGTTTGGGGACGATGCCACAAATCTGGCCATTGGCAAGGATGGCAGCACAGTTGTATAGGCCATTGCCCACACTCAAAGGCAGACCCACAATCAGCGCCGTCGTTGCCGTGGTGCGCGGTGCGAGGAGCATCAATGCCTGTTTGGCCTGCTGGAGCAAGGCATCGTGTTGCACCAAATCACCCAGCGAGTAGCCGGTTATGGCGAGTTCGGGGAACACCACCAGCGCCACACCAGTAGCCACCGCGGCATCATATAATTGCGTGATTTCGTGGAGATTACTCGCGACATCGGCGACGCTTACCACCGGACAGGCTGTTGCAACACGGATATATGCGGTGTTGGGATGGTAGGGTATGGTCATAACGGTCATCCAGTGCAATCGGTGAGTACTGCTATCTTAACAGGTCAGGTGTATGATGCAGTTACCATCATTATACTTGCGGAGTGTTTATCTGGTGCCACATCACGCTGATATTAACGATATGCATACGGTTAAAAACACGTTCGTCCGATTGCCATGTCACGATATGTGCAATTTCACTCGTAGTGAGCTGATAAATATAATCAGGATTGGCCGTAACACACTGATGAAAAAAACGCACACAGTGTATCCAAATAAAAGGATCTGCATCGGTCAAGGCAACAGCACGCACGCTACAATCTGCATGCGTCAGTACCTGTTTGAGACATTGTTCTTTGGCGACGAGTGGCAATATCGACCAATACGGGATCATTAGGAGGGGATAGCGTTGTGCCAAGACTCGCATACTGCGGTCTACGGCATCACGAATTGTCGCTACCGGATGGGTCTTTAAGGCAATGATTTGTTGCATAATCGTGTCATCACTGTTTTTTTCGGTAACACTCATTAATCCAAGCCGTACAAAAAAGAGCTGGGACGATTTCAGCAATGCCGTAATTAATACGGTTGATTCGGGATGTTTTTTGATAATTTTGCTGATTAGTTTGTAATAACCATCGCTGTATTGAAATACCTTGTGGTCGTAGAGTGTCTGTAATTTCACGAGCACGTCAGCGCTCAAACCCTGCAAAATTGTGGAAAGCAATTCGTTGATATGCCGCGCTTTGCCATAGCGCAAAAAATACGGCACTTCGTTGATTTCAGGGATAAATTGATAGGCATGCAAAATCGTTATTGCATGTGCGCGGACTATCGGACGGTAATCCGCTAATGCTTGTCGCATAATCGTAACGACGGTGGGATTGGCATACTGAATCAATGCGGTAATCGCAGCATGGCGCACCGCAATTGATTGTGAACAAATCTGTACCAACAATATGTTTAATCCATCTGGGTGACGAATCAAACCTAATGCCTGAATTGCATAGACCGTGTAATGCGTACGGTTAGTGATTTCGTTGATAAGTAATGGTACGGCACTTACCACACACGCCCGACCGATTACCCGAATTGCATGGCGCTTAAAAACCAAATCACCGTGACTGACCCGGTCACAGAGCCATGTAATTGCCATGGGGTCTTGCCGTAATGCGAGTAATTCTGCGGCGGCACACGCAACTAATGGGTCAGCATCATGCAGCCGTGACTGCAACATGCTGGTTGGAATTTCGATCCCATACTGCCGAATGGTCCACAACACACTCAACCGAACCTCAGGACTGCGATCGATCAAGCCCCGATGACAGCTGTCTAGGCGATTTGTGCGGGCAACCTGCAATACGATCCGAAACGCCGTCGCCCGCACCAACGCTTCACGATCGGTGATGCATGCGTAGATCTGTTCATCAGCCGCCTGTTTACAATGTAACCACGCTTTGAGGGCTGCGACCCGAATGTCTGCACTCGGAGATTGCACTGCCACAGACAATTGGAGCCTCACCGCAGGCGATTGGAGATCGTCTGCAGTGAGGCTCCGGAGTGCGGCGATGCGGGTATCATCATCACTCGCTTGTAATTGTGTGTACAAATCACTCACGAGTGCACCACTCATTGACTACACACTCTCTACCGGTAAATAGACGTGATTGAGCACGGCCCACCCCATTACGTTTTGCGTGTGATTGACGTAGCATTGTACGCCGATGCCACCCAAACTATAGGCCGACATACTCACCAACCGCAAAATCGCCATCTGCATGCGCTGCTCGTAGCGAGTAGCATGCGCCCGGCCCTGCCACAAACTTGGTAAATTGTCGACGTGTAACACAGGCTGCGCCAAATAGGTCATCCCCACTTGTTGCATACATGCTACCGTCTGTTGCTGATTCATGGTGATTTCACGATGAATCGCAGGGTTCGCCCACGCCCACATCCAAGTCCCATTGTGAGCACAAAACGAACCAATCATGGTAAACGGAGCCACCGCTACCACGCGCCCGTGACGGCGATACGTCACGAGTTTGTCGTCTTGAGATAACTGCCATTCACAGCGCGACAATCCATACTGTGATTCCAACCCTTGCTGTTGCCCCCGCAACCAAGTGTCACAAAACTCCATCATTTCGGCGGCCCCTGCCCGCACGTCACGCATAAAACCTCACTTACTCAAATAACCCTATCTTTATTGTAATCATTCTTTAATCCACAAATGTGCATTTTTGGCATGTTTTCACAGGGAGTTTCCACCAAACGGGCGTACAGAAAAGGGGGCGGAGGGGGACAAGGCAAGGATAATTCATCAGACGACCGCATGTACGAAAAGTTGCAGTCAGATGCGGGAAGAACGGCATGCATGATGCGCCATATCACCGGAGCAGAGCTAGCAATGTTTTGTAAGGGCGTCAATACACAATCAACGATATTTGCTATTTTGTTGACCACTTACCACGTACTGTATTATCATATGAACATTTACATGACCACTATCCCAAAGGAATGATAATGCAACCACTCAATGCACTGCTGATTGGCGCTGGCGGAATGGGGCGCACGTGGGCCAAGAACCTCGTCGCAAACCCCGATGTCTGTTTGGCTGGCTGGGTCGATATTCGACCAGACGCGGCGGCACAGGCAGCCCGTGAGTTGCAGATTAGTGCGGGATATTATGGTGATTCGCTGAGCACAGCATTGGCCACCATCAAGCCAGATTTTGTGGTGGATGTCACGATACCCGAAGCGCATCACGATGTCACGCTGACCTGTCTCAACGCCGGGATTCCAGTCATTGGTGAAAAACCGATGGCGGTATCGATGGAGCAAGCCCGGGCAATGGTGGCAGCAGCCGAGCGGACCGGCGTACGCTACATGGTTAGTCAGAGTCGGCGCTATGATGCACGGTTGTGGGCTTATCGCAATTTGATTCAACAGGTGGGTGAAATCGGCATTTTGGATGCTGATTTTTATATTGGGGCGCACTTTGGCGGCTTCCGTGATGAAATGGCCAATGTATTGTTGCTCGACATGGCGATTCACACCTTTGATGCGGCACGGTATTTACTCGGTGATAGCACGCCCGTTTCGGTCTATTGTGAAGAATTCAATCCACGCTGGAGCTGGTACAAAGGTGCTGCCGGGGCGACGGCTATTTTTGAGATGGCCAATGGGGCGCGGTTTACCTATCGCGGTTGTTGGGCAGCCGAAGGACAACATACATCGTGGGAATCAGAGTGGCGCGCCGTCGGGTCTCAAGGGAGTGCCAAATGGGATGGGCACGCTGCGATTACTGCTGATGTGGTGGTTGAGCAGGGGGGATTCCATGCCAAATGCCATCATATAACGGCAACGGCAGCGAGTGATATTGCGCATGGGATCGCCGGCTCACTCAAAGATTTTGTCCATAGTTATCGGACCGGGGCGACGCCGATGGGGGATTGTCGTGACAACATCAAAAGTCTTGCAATGGTATTTGGCGCAATTGAATCAGCCAAAACAGGGCGACGAGTAATTTTATGATTTTTGCTTCACCAATTTTTCTGTTTTTCTTTTTTCCCATTACGGTGATTATCTATGCGCTATTACCATTGCGGTGGCGCAATACCTTGCTGTTGATTGCGAGTGGATTGTTTTATGTGAGTGGGTCCGGACCATATATTTTGGTGATTGTTGGGTTGACCATATTTAATAGTGTGATATCACCCTACATCATCGATAATCGTCGGATGTTAATCGGGGCAATCACCGTCAATCTCATCCCCCTCGTCTATTTTAAGTATGTAGGATTTTTTGAGCAGATTTGGTATGACGTCAGTGGCACAAATAATCCGCAGGCCCTCGCAGTATTGTTACCGTTAGGGATTTCGTTTTACACCTTCCATGCCATTTCATACTTGATTGATGTGGCTCGCGGGCGCATCCCCGTCAATACCAAAGTCGATTCATATTTGCTATACATGCTTTTTTTCCCGCATTTAATTGCAGGGCCGATCGTCCGATTCAAAGAAATCAGCAGTCAATTTGGGCTCGAAAATCGCCGCTTACGCCCACAGAATATTAGTAGTGGGTTGCAGTTATTTGTGTTGGGGTTTTCGAAAAAAATCCTCATCGGCGATCAATGTGCAGCTATTGCTGACCGCGTATTTAATCAACATATCACATTATCAAGCGCCAATGCTTGGTTGGGAATTTTGGCGTATACCATGCAGATTTACTTCGATTTTTCGGGGTACAGCGACATGGCGAGTGGGTTAGCACGGATTTTTGGCTTTCGCTTCCCACGTAACTTCCGGCGGCCGTATAGTGCCCAAAGTATCACCGAATTTTGGCAACGCTGGCATATTAGTTTGTCCCGCTGGTTCCGCGATTATGTCTATATTCCATTAGGGGGCAATCGGCTGGGCCAACGGCGTACATTGTTTAATTTATGGGTGATATTTGTGCTGTGTGGGTTATGGCACGGGGCAAATTATACGTTTTTGGTATGGGGCGTAGGGCACGGCCTCTGGATGGTCGTCGAGCGGCTCAAGTGGTGGCGGCCACAGGGGTGGTGGGGGCAACTTTGTACATTTGTGATTACGATGTTGCTGTGGGTACCATTCCGGGCCGAATCGCTCACACAGACCTGGCAAATTTGGTTAGCCTGCATCAAGTGGCAGACGACATTGATTAGTGTTGACACCGTCACACTAATTGATCCCAAACGCATATTTTTGTTGGTACTCGCATTGTGTATTTGTTGTATGCCACAACGGGCATTTGTGCACTGCAAGTTGTTTTGGCAACAGCGACCGTTTTTGCGTACGAGTGCACTGAGTGTAAGTTTTGCGTTGGCGATTTTGGTATTGGTCGATCAAGGATTTACGCCGTTTATTTATGCAAATTTTTAGGGTATTTCTAATGAATAAATACACAATATTCAGCACATATTTGTGTGTGAGCATATGCTGTGTGTTGCTCTTGTATTGGCAAGTAAACCAACCCACCCAAAATCAGTTTTTGGCACGGCAACTCGACACGATTGAAGTACTCATCCGCGACATTGAAGTAAATCCACAAGGAACAGAATTTCGATGGTTGAGTGACAGCGTTTCGATTATGGTACCCAAACCGACGGCTCAAGGGATAGTCACGCTCAATATATGGCAAGCCCCACAGCGGACTGCAACCGCCATCCAAGTCGGGGAATACCAGATATCGCTACCAAAGATGACAGCATTGCAATCACGTCGGATTGCGGTATTGGCAACAGCATCTGCAACCGCATCAACGCTATTGCCCATCACAATCGATTTTGCCCCCAACGAAACAACTGACCCGATTGCATGGGCATTTGTAAGTGCTCATTGGAACAGTACGCTGACGCAATCATCGCCCCAACTACAACTCCTCTTGTTTGTTATCATTGCACTGGCGATTGGAACCGGCACCTGCTCCCGTATCAGTGGCCGGTTTTATGGGAGCCTCGGTGTGGCCACACTCGGGGTATTAGTGGCGTTGTTTGCACCAATACCGCTGAGTGTGACAGTGGCCTGGATTACCGATCAACCGGCGCTATACTCTCATTTATGGGTATTGGCGCTTGCGTGGCTGATATGGTATTGGAAGCATCCGGCCATCATGGTGTTTATGCACAAGGCGCCGGCACAAGCACGCGTGATGTTTGTTCTGTATGGCACACTCACACTGATACCAGTGATTGGGATGATTGCACCGCCCGAGTCACTCGATATGCAAATCGAAGAATTACGGAAACTCCAAGCATGCCCTAGTCAATGGACGGGGGAAATTTGGGATGTCGCAGCGAATTTCACACCGTTGTCTCAATGTGTCACTGATCATATCGGGTGGCGTAATACATTGATTCGCGTCAAAAACGAAATTGATTACCAAGTATTTGGAGTGTCAAGCCGCATTTATTTCGGTCAAAATACATTTTATTTTATGCGTCGTTGGAGCGACGACCGACTCCCGTGGCTTGATGAGATTTTGCATACGCCAACCCAACGCCAAAAACTCCTGACCACGTTACAACAAATTAATCAACAATATGCATCACACGGCATTCATGTCATCATGGTCATCGCACCAAGTAAAGAATTTATGTATCCCGAAAATTTACCATGGAATGCACCACGCTACGACTACCAGTTGGTGCGTGAGTTGGAACAAGATATGGAAACAAGTGGTCTTGATGTCATTCGTACCTATGATTTATTGCAAGCACACAAAAAAGACGTGCCGTTGCTCTATCATCCCCGTGACTTCCATTGGAATGACTTAGCCGCGTATTATGTGGCACAGATGATTACCGATCGCGTAGCCCGACACCAAAAAATCACCAGCCCATGGCAACACCCCCTCGATGTCTGCACCATGTTTCGCAAAGCGAGTGATCAGACTTTTGCGGCACTTTTGTCAAATCGTGATGCCTACGCTCCCACGTATTGTCAGACAACGACCATGCCAAATGATGTCCCATGGATTGTGGAACAACGATTCAATCGCGACTTCAATGTATGGCGGGCAGCACCGCCATCACCGTCACAAATACTCGGTGCAATCGAAATTAACGGCGATAGTTATGGTATGTACTTCCAAACGTCAGGGTTCGAACGGTACTTCAACCTAGTCACCATTACCCAATTCAAAAATTGGCGCGATGCGTTTTCACCTGAACATCTGGCGTATTTACAACAAAACAACATTCGCTATGTCGTCTGGCAAATGCGCGATGCGAGTCTGCCGTTATTGTTAAACGATATTTACACCGAGTACTAATACGATTTGGCATGGCACATGGTACATTACCCGTATGCCAAATCACAAACAGAGGCTTTTCATGGCGCATCCCTTCAAAATTGCATCTTTGCGGCAATTACGGGTTATCACGATTATCGTTGTCTATATCATTGCATTGTGCGGATGCGTGTGGGCAATGCGCTATGTCATTCAGGCACCAACCCAACACCAGTTATATGCTAGCGATATTGCGGCTGATGGCGGCAAAACCATCCGTGATCTTGAAAAAAGTGCTAGCGGGCAACGCTTTCGTTGGCTGAGCGATAACGTTACGTTGACTATTGCACAACCCACTAATACGGGAATATTGACGCTTCATTACTGGGTGGCGCCAAACCGGGTGGCCAACGCATTGCACATCAACGCTACCCAAATCGCCCTACCCCCTACTGCACCACTACAACAACGCCGAATCGCCATGTTGGTGTCGCATAAAACATACGTGCCACAGACAACGATTGGCATGCAGTTTATGGCACAGCCCAAAGAGCCGATTGCATGGGCATTTACCAGTGCCAACTGGCAGGACCTGACCCCTACGCCACATCCAACCATCGTTGGGGTAATAGTGCTGGTGTGGGTACTGAGTGCGTTGTCCATGCAACAAATCCTCCGCCGGCACTGGGTAAGTATTACGAGTGCGAGTATCGGCGTGCTTATACTCGTGATTACCCAATCGGTAATCGCCAACAGCATTGCAGAGCTCATCCAGCATCCCCAATTTGTCCGTAATGGGGGTGTCATTGGGGTTGGGTGGGTGTTGTGGTATCTGATTCACCCACGCCTCGTTACTTTTTTTGACCGTGCAAACCCAACACAACGCATGATGATGGCCGGGTATGTGGTACTAACCATGTTACCCCCAATTGGGATGTTATTTAATCCAGAGCCTGCGCGTATAGCCGTACAAGAGCAACGCCAGCGCCAAGAATGCCCGGCGACGTGGGAAGGGGATCGATGGGATGTTGGTCACAATTTTGCCATCCTCGCCCAATGTGTTACGGACAATATTGGCTGGCGTAGCGTGATGATTCGTAGCAAAAACGAGCTTGATTACCGGTTATTTGGGGTGTCGAGTCGCGTTTATTTTGGTAGCAATGATTTTTATTTTTTGCGACGCTGGGGTGACGAACGCTTTCCTGCGCTCCAAACCATCTTACAAGACCCAGACCAGCACCAACAATTACGCCAAGCGATTACGGCAATGCATGCTGCCTATGCCGCCAATAATATACATATGATTTTGGTGATAGCACCGAGCAAAGATAGCATTTACCCAGAAAATCTGCCGTGGTATGCACCGCGCTATGATGCACAGATGGTAGTGGACCTCGAAGCCGAGCTGCGTGCCGAAGGGCTTGATGTCATCCCGGTAACGACGCTCTTGCAACAGCACAAACAATCAGTGCCATTGCTCTACCATCAACGGGACTTTCACTGGAATGATTTAGCGGCTTATTATGTGGCCCAAGAAATCGTTGCACGAATTGCCAATAACGAACAGCGCACCACTCCATGGGCACCTACGACCCCGACCTATCATGCCATATGGAAGTATGCCACTGATCAAAACTTTGCGGCGCTGCTCCTCGATCGTGATCGCTCCCCTCAAAGCTACGGCATTGATGCGCGGCGCCCTGGCCAGGCTACGTGGACTGATGAATCATATGCAAATCAAGATTTTGTGGTGTGGCGGGCTCCAGCTGCACTACCACAACCGGCATTACCCAACCTCGCGATTATGGGGGATAGTTTTAGTGCGTACTTCCGCAATATTGGCATTGAATGGTACTTTGATACGATTGTAGCAACTACCGGTGCCGGAGCAACTTCCGCGATTTTGCCGATGCTACAACAACAGCACGTCAAATATGTGGTGGTGCAATTACGCGATGTGAGTTTGCCGTTTTTGCTGACCCAACAACGGGAGCAATAATCGACAAAGGGAAAATCAAAAAGTCATCACGGCACCAATGTGCAATGATGACTTTGATAAATGGAGCCGACAACGAGACTCGAACTCGTGACCTGCTGTTTACAAGACAGCTGCTCTACCAACTGAGCTACGTCGGCACCGGATAGAATGATACCATGTACGCTTCTGCACGTCAACCATGTTATGATGCAATAGTCACATGTAGGTGAGGGATAGAGGATAATTCCATGCAAGATGTACTTGTGCAACTCGATTCAAGTTTTGACCAACGACCGGTATATATCCTCGTTGCATGGTTACGGCATCGTGATGCCCAAGTCACTATCGGCGAGCCACTTGCCATCATCCAAGACGGCGACACGCGCAAAGTCATATCTGCACCATGTAGTGGCCGAATTGTCGCCATCTATGCAGATCCAGGGGCTCCGTTATTACCGCGCAGTATGATTGCCTTGATACGCCCGGGATTGCCACTTGCCATGCCAGCGAGTAGTGTCAATAACATCCTCATCGCCGTAGCCTTGATTGCGGTGATTGTCGTCATCGTACCTATGTTGAATGGCGTTACAGATTCCACTGCAACCGCCATGCTTCCCACCCCAACCACGACGACTTCGGCAACAAGTTGGTGGCCGTTTGGTGACACGCCACAACCTAGTAGCATTGCGGTACCAGCAACTGCAACACCGGGAACAGACGAAAATCCGGCACAAGTCACTCCACCAGACGCCAATCCTCCCGTTGTGCCCGAAATAACACCAGCTACCGAAGCCACGCCAGCAACCGAAGTGCCACCCGCACCACCACAAACCGAACCATTAATCAAACGCATCAGTAATTTAATCAACGAAATGATTTATTTGACGAATGAAATCCGCCCGTGGATACAGACTAACCAACTCTTAAACCCCCAAATCTATGAACAAATGATTCGCCCTCGTATATCTCGTAATCAAGAAATCATAGACCTGCTACGTACGATTGCCAACGAAAACAGCATAAATCCAGCACTGACACCAATGGAACAACAGTTGCTTATCCAACTTGATGAATTTATCGCTCCATGCGCAAAAATGTATGAAGAAGCACAACTCGCAAGTGAAAGCAATACTATTGTTCCCGACCTCAATGAACAATATGGTCAATGTAACAATGGCTCGAGTAATTTGGTGCAATATCTAAGCAGTCCATAGACAACCACGACACTACACGATGGCAGCTCAACCTTAGGGGACAACCACCGCCGTCGGTACCGATACGGCATTCAGTGTATTACTGAGTGCCACATTATCGATGGTGACTTCACTTCCTTGTGAAGCGTCAGTGACCACGCCGTTGATTTGCGTCACACCCAAATCAGGGTGTGGGGTAATGCCAGTATCAAGCACGGCGGCCACGGCACCCATGCCATGCGCACCCTGATCCCAGGCGCCGGGCGCATCGATACCGGCGTAGGTTTTGCCGTTTACAGGGGTTGTTGGTGAAAAATAGTGCCACTGGTTGGGGTATTCGGGGTCATTGGGACGGCATTGGTCTGCACGATGACATCGGGTTCGACCAATGCCACACCAGGGAGTTGGAGCCAAGTAGTTTGGAGCACGGTGATTTCGCTCCGACTCAGCAATTGCGGTGCCTTGAGCACGTACATACTATAGTCGAGCGTGCGTTTGTAGCGTGCCCCAGGCAAGCCATTGCGTAGCGCACCATCGCTAAATTAGCGCCAATAGGTGGTATCGGTAGCAGTACGGATGGTGAGGGCTTGGAGCGTGATTACGAGTTGATCGGTATACGGCGCATTCGCCAATTCGGTATATAGCGGAGGAGGCGCAGCCAACAAAGGGGCTGGAACATAGAGCATCAGGCACACGCCCCACACGAGGAAAAAATTCCTCAATAATCGTACGGTGCGGTGCATATGCGAGCCTTTGTATTAAATGAGCAAAAAATCAATTGCCTGTCAACAACAAAAACGCTGGGAGGAGTGTACTATTGCCACACTCCTCCCAGCGCAACACACCTCGGTTACTTATGCAATACAGTCGCATCCATTGCGGTTTTGACGGGGGTCAATACCACGCGGGATACATTGACGGCAGTCAGTGTGCTACTAATGGTGACGTTGTCAATCGTGACTTCGCTCCCCATCGATGAATCTGTGGTCAAGAAGATGCTAATGGGTACCCGTCGCCCGGCATAGGCCGAGATATCGACACTGGCACGCCCTGGCCGGATACCCTTACAAATATCCATGCCACCAAGTCGCGTATCATCGACTTCAATGTTCAAGACATCATAGAAACTGGCACAGCCTTCGACTGAATTCACACTGACATCAAACAGCAGTCGCTTGGCATCGGCAGGCAACGTCACATACTGCGTAATGCGGTCACTCGTAAGGTTGCGGGCAGGGTTCACACCACCCAATTTGGCGACACCATTGGCGATGAATTGACCGGCCTGTTGACCATTATTGCGGGAATCTTCGTTCCAGCTCCCATCGGCACCATTGGCAAAGTCAGCGTTGAGCAACGTGGTATTGCTGATGGTGGGCCCAAATTTGACGGTATCAATAATCCATGAGCTCGGCTTGAAGCTATCGTTGGACAATTCAAACCGGATTGTCACCGGTTGACCAGCCCACGCGCTCAAATCGATGACTTGTTGATTGTAGAGGGTGAGTGGGGACCACTTGCTCCGGTTACACATCCCCCATTGTTTGACGAGCGTGTCGTTGACGTAGATCCGCGAATAATCACTAGTGCAGGTCGGTTCGCCTGAATAGAAACCGCTATGTAAGTACAGCGAGGTCTTGTCGCTGGGCACGGTGACCGTCTGTTCGATGGTATCGACGCCGCTAGTAATCCCACCCAACCATGCCACATAGGTGCCCGTCCAGGCTGCGAAATTCGACCACGAGCCGATAATCGGGATGTTCAACGAAGAATTCTCTGTCCAACCCGTTTTGTAGTCTTCAAAGTTGCCATTGACCACTCCCATACCGGTAAACGTCGGACTTGGCGTCACCGTCAACGATGGGGTCACCGTCAGTGATGGCGTCATCGTTGGGGTCAGCGTACGGGTACTCGTCAATGTGCGCGTATTGGACGGCGTCACCGTATTGGTGGCTGTCGCCGACGACGTCGCCGTGCGTGAACTCGTCAGCGTCGCCGATGGCGTCAATGTTTGGGTATTAATCAGGTTTGAGCCGTTGGGCGCTTGTTTGTTGTAAATCAGTTGGACTTCATTGGTGCCGACATTCCCCGCAGCGACCCACAATTCGTCGAGATCGAATGAACTATATGCACTACCTACCAGCCCAATTTGTAATTTGGCGGGCAAAAATGTTTTGCTGACGCCACTTACGCTGCCGGACAATTGCCCATCGACATAGTTTTCGATGAGGCCATTGCTCGGAGTAATCACACACGCCAAATGGTGCCAGTCGCCATCATTGACATCGATACCGCCGGTGGCAACTGCACTATTGATGGCACATGCGAGTTTGCCGGTATTAATTGTCATTGTAAATTGATTTAGGTTATTCCTAATGCCAATGCTCTGCATAATGTTGACATTACTATCGGTCGTACGCACCCACATACTCACCAACGTGTTGGAGGGGAGGCGGGGCAACAAAAACGCCACCGAAGTCAACGCATTGGAACGGTCTGCATCCAAATGGACGGCTTTGTTTTGCACACCATCAGCGACTTCATCAACACACACAGTCGTGCTCGTCATACACCGCATGGCGGTATTCAAGCGCCAACGTGCTGATTGGAACGTGGTTACGTCGTCAAATGTCTGCTTAAATATCTGCGTATTATTGAGCAGTGGCGTAGCAGTACGGGTATTACTCGCAGTACGGGTATTACTCGCAGTGCGTGTAGATGAAGCGGTCCGAGTTGATGGCAACGTACGAGTACTAATCTGAGAACGTGTGGGGCTGGTTGTCTTGGTTGAAGTAATACTACGGGTCGCCGTGGCAGTTGCCGACATCGTCGCAATCGGCGTGCTGCTTGGCGTCAGCGTAATACTTGGCGTCAGCGTAATACTTGGTGTCAGCGTAATGCTTGGCGTCAGCGTGATTGTCGCTGTGGGTGCCACTGCCGAAATAGCTTGGACAGACTTGGACGCATTCACAATGCCGACGCCACATGTGGTAGTCGCACAGGCATTGGCACTAGAATCACTCGGAAATGCGGTGAGGTTACTCGCCCCAGTTAAATATTGACGAATCGTCGCCACTGACGCATTGGGCAATAACCCATATAGCAATGCAGCCACACCAGCCACATGGGGGGAGGCCATACTTGTGCCTTGCATATTACCGTAGTTTGGGGTGGCAGTATCGATGGTGGTGGTCCCGTTAAACCACGTCGAACGCACGCGACCACTTGCCAAATTGCCGCCAACAACGGCATCACCACCCGGGGCGGCAATATCGACCACACCACCATAGTTACTATAGTATGAGCGTTTGCCCGTCGCTCCTACGGCTGCCACCGTCACTGCACCAACACAATTGGCTGGGGTAAATTGTTCAGCGGGCATATTGCTATTGCCAGCCGCCACTACCACGATCGTACCGGCATTGGTCGCTGCGGTAATCGCATTAGCATAATAGCTGGGACACGTTGCCGAACCACCGCCAAGACTAAGATTAATCACATTAGCTTTGACTGCAACCAACGGAACGCCTGTCACAGGCAACCGGGCAGCCCACCTGATGGCATCGACGATATCACTACTATAGCCGCCGCCTTTTCCCAATACCCGCCCAATCAACAACCGTGCATCGCCAGCGATACCAGCCACACCCATACCATTGTTAGTAACCGCCGCAATGGTACCAGCCACGTGCGTACCATGCCACGAACTCGAGCTGCCATTATAATAATCGCCCTCGTCACGGGCATTGCTGTCACGGGTATTGCCATCACCACCCATGGTGGCGTCATTGACAAAATCATATTGTCCGGCAATTTTGTTGCCGGTCACCATCCCACCAACTTGGGATAATCCCAAATCAGGATGGGGCGTAATCCCCGTATCTAATACGGCAACTACAGCACCATTACCCGTCGCACCTTGGTTCCAGGCACCAATCGCATCGACGCCATAATAGGTGGTACCACCAACTGGCGTTGCTGGCGAAAAGTAGTGCCACTGGCTGGGATATTCAGGGTCATTAGGTACCGCCGTGATTTGGACGATGACGTCTGGTTCAACGCTCACCACGTCAGCAATACTCAGCCATGCGGTTTGCAATTGGGCAATTTCGGCAAGACTGACAAACCGTTCCACTTTAAGCACGTGCTGCGTCTCACTTATGGGGCGTTTATAACTGGCACGAGCCAAACCACTGCGTTGCGCGGTATCACCAAATTGGCGCCAAAACAAAGTATCAACCGCTGAGCGGGTCACCGAGCTTTTGAGGGTTACTACCATTTGATCGGTATAGGGGGTCGTATCAGTTACGGCACTGATATCACTTTCTTGAGCAGACACAAATGTTGGTACCAGCAATGCCAGCAACAACACCCATGTCATCACTGTTTTCAGTTGTATCCGTACGCGTAGTGCCATAACGATCTACCCTTCATGATGAAATACCCAAGTACAACTACTATCTTGCTAAGCCGACGTTTTGTAGTTGCTTTTTGTTCCATCAAATTCAATACCAATTATGTGCGATTTTTTTGCCATAAATAGACAATCATGTCTTGTGCAAATGTAACACCATTTGCGTCATGTATCAACCGCAACACTTGACTGCGATGGTCTACTCCATGGGTGGTCAAATGGAGCAAAATTTGCCAGCGGGGCTCTGCCATGCCTTGAACAACTGCCTGCAAATCGTGCGCATCCCATTGCCAAACCACATGACGCAGGGTTGTGGCAGCCTGTTGAAATGATTGCATTGTCTGGGTGATTGTTGCAAAATTTAAAGGATCAAGCCAGACAATTGTATCACGGGGATGCCCTTGTAACCCATGGATCCACGCTTGATCAACGCTCATTAAATGCACCATGTGATTACGAATTGAGCCAATTGAATACGTATTTTCCGCACAAAACGCTTCATCACCAAGTGGTTCTATGGCGTGCCACAGCTGTTGATTACTAGTGATGTGATAATCAATCATCGTACGCACAATTTCAGTGGAGTCAAGAGTTGTCATAGGGTTTTCATCCTTTCGTTACCGTTGTGTAACCAACCACAAGGGTAGAGCGCTATCAGCAATGATACACTGACGGACAAGTAAATGTTTCTCTATAAGTTACGGTGTGCACACATATGTCAGTACGCTCAATCATACAAATCCCTGCGCTATCGCTCCACGCCGTCGATATTACAACAGTGAGTCAAATGCAGGCGTGGCAATATACCGGAATCATGGCACGCTACAACTTTAGTGATGACCCATTTGAGCAACAGTGGGTATGCCAACCACAGACCGGGTATTGGCAAGTGCGTGATGCCCAACACGAACTCACCGGATTTGCCATCATCGGCACCAGTGCCCAGACGCCAGGTATCCATTATCAAGCAAATGCGATTGATGTGTTGGCCGGATTACACCCCGATTTGTTGGGGCAACGCCGTGGCTATGGCTTTATCATGCAGGTGATTGCCCATGCCAAAAAAATCCACCCAGACAAGCGCCTGCGCGCCAGCATCCCCAGCATGCATTTGGCGGCACTAGCAGCCTGGCAACGGGCCGGTTTTTTTCCCGAATACGCCGTCATTTCGGCAGACAATACGCCGTTTGTGGTGTTGCTGGCATAACGTTTTTCAAAAAACCAAAAAGATTACACTGTACCGCTAGCGCCCTTGCAATGACGCTGGCGGTTGCTCTTGCACCCATACGCCGCTATTCCATACCAGTAGGGTGCAAAGAAAAAAGTGATTGACAGAGTATTGGTATAATCAATATTGTCGTCACACGATTCCCCAATTGCATACAAGAAAGTCATTATCATGCCCAAGCACGCAGTACATGTCAAAAACGGCCCCCAACCAGGCGGTGCATATACACCGGTGCTCCGCGTCGGAGATTTCGTGTTTGTGTCGGGGCAAGCCCCCATCGACCCAGCCAGCAACGAAATCGTCGGCACCACCATCGAAGAACAAACTGCCCGTACCCTTGAAAACATCAAACTCTTACTGGCAGCTGCCGGTGCCGAAATGAGCGATGTGGTCAAAGCCACCGTCCATTTATCTGACATGGCCTTGTTTGACCGCTATAACGTGGTCTATGCCAGCTACTTCCCCGACCCCAAACCGGTACGGACCACCGTAGGCAGCCAACTCGACGGCTTCATGGTCGAAATCGACGTCATTGCCTACCTCGGAGCCTAAGCATGTATGACACGCTCATCCGTGGTGGCACACTGATTGACCCGAGCACCAATCGCAATGGTCACTTCGATGTGGCGATCCGGCGTGACCGTATTGCTGCTGTGGCGCCGCATATCGCACCCGAAAGCGCCCGCCACATCATCGACGCCACTGGGTTGCTAGTGCTCCCAGGCTTGATTGACGTGCACACCCATGTCTACCACGGCGTCACCTATTGGGGAATCGAGCCCGATGCAATAGCTGCCCGCAGTGGGGTCACCACCTGGGTCGATGTGGGGTCGGCGGGCGCCTACAACTTTGCTGGTCTGCGAGAATTTGTGATGCGTCAATGCGACGTGCGGATTGTTACCTTCCTCAATATCTCGGGGGTTGGGTTGACGGCACCGTTTGGCGAACATTTCAACATCGAAAACTGTGACGTCGACTTGTGTTGTCGCATGGTCGATTTGCACCGTGACATCATCATCGGCATCAAAGCCCGCATTGAGGGCAAAACCGTCGGTGATAATGGCCTCGAGCCCCTGCGTCTAGCCCGCCAAGCCGCCGACCGTTGTGGTTTGCCGTTGATGGTGCATATCGGATCGGGGCCGCCCGAGCTCGATGCCGTGCTCGAATTTCTCAAACCAGGCGATATTTTGACGCACTGCTTCACCGGTGGCACCATGCGCGTCACCGCCGGCGATCAACGCCCCCATGCCAGTATTGTGGCAGCCGCCCAGCGGGGCGTAATCCTCGATGTAGGGCATGGGGCAGGGTCGTTTGACTTTGCGGTGGCCGAAGGGATGCTGGCGGCGGGACTCGCGCCCGACGTCATTTCAACCGACATGCATCAACTAAGCGTGCATGGTCCGATGTTTGATTTGCCGACTTGTATGAGCAAATTCCTGGCCATGAATGTACCCCTCGAAACGGTGGTGCAGGCGGTGACATCACGCCCAGCCCAAATTCTCGGCTTGCCCGATGTGGGGACGTTGCAGGTGGGTGCCTATGCCGATGTGGCGTTGTTGCGCATGCACCACGGCGAGTTTCATTTTTATGATATTGCCATGGCGAGTCGCACCGGCAGTCAATTGTTGCGCTGCGAACAAACCATCCTCAATGGCCGGGTAATGCCACGGCGGCCTGATCCGGTGCCGGCACCCTGGATTGAGCTACGCCCATACCAACGCGAAATCCAAGCACGTGGACATACCCCCGACCAAATGGTCCCCTAAAGGTGATTGCGATGCATCAATGGATTCCTGTTCAGCAATTTATGGGGTCGCACATTCGCCTCGATGCGCTCGACCCACTTGGCCATCGCGATGGGTTGATTGCCGCCGGGGCCGATGCCCGGATTTGGGATTATATTTTGTTTGCCCCTGCCGATACCCCGGCAGGGATGGACGCCCATATCGGCGAAATCGTGCGACGCCGTGATGCAGGGCTCGAAGTGCCCTATGTGATTGTGCGTCAACACGACGATACGATTGTAGGCTTGACGCGCTTCCTCGACTTGCGCCCGGCACATCGGAGTGTCGAATTGGGCACATGGCTCAACCCCCAAGTCCACGGTGACGGCACCAATATCGCCGTCAAATTACTGATGCTGACCTATGCCTTTGAATCACTCGACTGCATTCGGGTCCAAATCAAAACCAACGCCAACAACAAAGGAGCGCAACGCTCACTCGAAGCGTTAGGTGCGACATATGAAGGATGTTTGCGCAACCACATCATTACTCCTGATGGCAGCATCCGTGATTCGTTTTTTTATTCGATTCTTGACCGTGAATGGCCGGCAGTGAAGGTTCGGTTAGCACAACGGCTCAACAAACATCACCACGAAGGAGCAGATTTGTGACACTTTTCATTTCAAAACTTCTTTCCAAAAGCCGCTATCTGGTCGGGTTGGCAGTCATCGGCGCATTCGTTGGAATGGTCGCATTGTTGTTGTACGGCGTTTGGGACGTCTACCACCTCGTTTCAACAGTTTTGGCAGCACAAGAATACGAAGGTATCGGCAAAAAACTGACCTTTGGGTTTGTCGAGGCGATTGATACATTTTTGCTCGCAACGGTCTGCTATATCACCGCACTCGGACTCTATGAATTGTTTATTGATGATCAAGTTGAACTACCAAGTTGGCTCAATATTCGCAACCTTGACGACCTCAAAAACAAACTCACCAGTGTGATTATCGTGTTGATGGCGGTAATATTTCTCGGGCACGTCGTGAGTTGGGACGGCGAACGCGATTTATTGCGGATTGGGGCGCCCATCGCCCTCGTCATCGCAGCACTGACCTGGTTTTTACGCCAAAAAGACTCTTCCCATTAGCCATTGCCCTGCGTACCTTTTGATGGGCTTCACACGGTCTACATTCCGTGTTTGATGACGCAAAAAGGAGACGCACATGCAACAGTCACAACGCTGGCGGGTGGTACTTGAATTTGGGGTAGACTTCCCGATGCTCCGGGTCGACAGTGTCTACATGCGCATGATCAAAGCCTGCTGGCAGCAATTACCCACCCAACACCCCTGCATCCACTGTTCGCCATTACAACTGCGGAGCGATGGTGTGCGGGGGCATATTTATGGTGACGATGTACGCGAAGCCGCCGCCGCCCTCGACACTTTTCGGCGGCGTACCACCGACGTCATCAGACGCTTACGTGGTCAACCACACGCGATTATTTGGGATTATGTCCAATTTGTGGCAGAATAATACCCACAACACCCAAACCCATAGGATTAATGTATGACGCAGAGCAATTCGTTGTTTCAGGGGCGACTCGTGCGCCTCGCCGCCGCCACCCCCGATGATTTGGCGACGGTGGCACAGTGGAGCACCGACGCAGATTTTTTGCGCCGCCTCAAATATATGCCGGTACGACCGCTAAATCACCAAGAAGTCAGTGAGTCTTTTTTGGCAGGTGGACATAGTCACAACTCCACCCACTTCCGGCTACGCACCCT
>DBCF01000297.1:20889-23913 GCA_002292925.1 Roseiflexaceae bacterium UBA965
TTGCGCTATGCCTTTGATGAGCTCAATTTATACCGCGTTGGGCTAACGGTACTCGAGCGGAACCAGTCGGCGTATCGGCTCTACGCCAGCGTGGGATTCCAACACGAAGGCACATTACGGGCCGCCGATTATCGCGATGGCAAACGCGAAAACGAACTCATCATGAGTATACTGAACCCCGAATGGCGCCACCGCCACGCCACCCAAGCATAAAAAAGGAAAACACCATGCCGCGACTGCGTGATTTAGGCATCCAAATCGGCACCTTGCCTACCGGCCCATACAACGCCATTACCGACGTACCAGGGGTATTGGTGGGGTACGACACCGTCATCAGTGACGCACCCCACGTCGCCCGCACCGGAGTCACCGTGATTCTGCCGCGGGGCGAGCAAAGCTGGCAGGAGCCGGTGTTTGGGGGCTACCACTCGTTTAATGGCTGTGGCGAAGTCACCGGCGTGGCCTGGCTCAAAGAATCGGGGTTGCTCTACAACCCGATTGCCATCACGGCCACACCGTGGGTGGGGGCAGTCTGGGACGCCATGTCGTGGCATGCGATTACCTCAGGGTACAACGATAGTTTTTTGCTGCCCGTAATCGCCGAGACGTACGATGGCTGGTTGAGTGATCGCGTAGGTGAATTGGTAGGGCGGCCACAATTCCTCAAGGCCCTCGCTGACGCCAAAAGTGGTCCACTTGCCGAGGGCAACGTCGGTGGTGGCACGGGCATGATTTGCCACGAATTCAAAGGGGGCACGGGCACCTCATCACGGGTGGTGGCGTGTGCCGGCCAAGAATATACCGTGGGAGTATTGGTACAAGCCAATTACGGCACCCGCGAAGATTTGCGGATTGACGGGGTGCCCATCGGGCGCAGTATCGGCTATGACATCGTGCCCAGTGCCCGCACCAAGGTAGTGAGTGGCGACGGCTCGATTATCGTCGTCATCGCCACCGATGCGCCACTTACCGCCACGGGCTGTGACCGCTTGGCACAACGAGCCACGGTGGGGCTGGGGCGAGTGGGTGGCTATGGGCATAACGGCAGTGGGGATATTTTTGTGGCGTTTAGCACGGGCAATCATCTGCACGACGACATCAATCGACTCGAGCAAATCAATGTCGTGCCGCCAGTCGCCATGAATGGCTTGTTCCATGGGGTGGCAGATGCCGTCGAAGAAGCAATTGGCAATGCCTTATGCGCCGCCCAAACCATGGTGGGGTATAATGGGCGCATTGCCACGGCGATGCCACTAGATCTAGTGACTACCCTGATGCGAAAGGCGCACCTCTAGCGTGCCAATCACGATTGTTGCATTTATCATCTGCTCGGCCTGCATTCATGTCGGCTGGAATCTGTTGCTCAAAGGTGCTGCCAATCGCCAACTAACCACCTTTTTGGCGGTCAGTTGTGCGGGATTAGTAATGTTGCCTTGGGCCTGGTCACGGGTCGACGGTCATGTGTGGCTAATTGCCTTGGCGAGTGCGCTATTTCAAGCGCTGTACTATATTTTGTTGGCGTACGGGTATGACAATTACGATCTCGGCGTGTTGTATCCGATTGCCCGCGGGGTGGCGCCGTTGCTTTCGGCAATATGGGCAACGACTTGGTTGGGCGATCAGATGCATGCCGGTGGCATCGTGGCAGTGTTGGTGATTACCTCGGGGACGATTTGGATTGGGGTGCGCCATCGGGCGCCTGGATTACCGTGGCAAATGCCGTGGTTGCCATTGATTATCGCCCTTGCCATATCGGGATATACCATCATTGATGCGTTTGGGGCCCGTAGTGGTGATACCTTGGCGTATTACTCGGTGTGTATGCTCTGTACGGCGCTGTGTATGGCGCCATTTACGCTGTGGAAGCAACGGCCCACCTGGGCATTGGTGCGCGCCGAATTTCCCCGTGCGGCACTGATTGGCGGGTTGTCGTTTGCATCGTACATGATGATATTGCTGAGTTATGCCAGTGCGCCGGTGAGTTACGTGGCAGCCATGCGTGAAATCAGCATCGTGATTGCCGGGCTAGTGGGGTGGTTGTGGCTCAAAGAATCCTTTGGCCCAACCCGGTTGATTGGGGCCACTGTGGTCAGTGTCGGGGTGGCATTATTGGTGTTACTTGGTTAGCTAGTAAATACAAAGGGGGAGCGCATGTCGATCCGCGACAGTATTATTCGTTTGGTAGGCCGGCATAATCTCGACGAAGCAGAATCTGCCGCAGCCATGAACGAAATCATGAGTGGGGTGGCGACCCCTTCCCAGATTGCGGCGTTTTTGACGGCGCTCCACTTCAAAGGCGAAACTGCCGCTGAGATTGCCGGCATGGCCCGCATCATGCGCGATCATGCCTTGCACGTCGACGTCGCCCCTGGAGCCGTCGATACCTGTGGGACCGGCGGTGACGGCGCTGGCACGTTCAATATTTCGACGATTGCCGCCTTTGTGGCCGCCGGGGCCGGCGTGCACATCGCTAAACACGGCAATCGGGCCATGTCGAGTCGCTGTGGCTCAGCAGACGTATTGGAGGGGTTGGGCGTGTCGATTGAGCTCGACCAAATCGAGGTCGCCAAACGGATCCGCACCCAACGCTTCGGATTCATGTTTGCACCACGCTTCCACCCAGCCATGCGCTTTGCGGGGCCAGTACGGCGTGAAATCGGCATCCGTACTGCCTTCAACCTCCTCGGACCACTCACCAACCCTGCCAAAGTTACCCGCCAAGTGATTGGGACTGCCAACGAAGTACTTGCCGAAAAATTGGCCAATGCCTTGGCCTTGCTCGACATGGACTACGTGATTGTCTTTGCGGGCTACGGCAATATCGACGAATTATCACTTGCAGGCACCAACACCTACTTTGTGGTGCGTGGGAGTCAACCACCGCGGCGCTATCAAATCGACGCAGTCGATCTCGGCTTGACTCGGGCCCAAAACGAGGCATTAGCGGGTGGTGACTTACACGAAAATGTACAGATCGCCCAGAGTATACTTGCAGGGCATGGCACTACCGCCCAAAACGACGTC
>DBCF01000241.1 GCA_002292925.1 Roseiflexaceae bacterium UBA965
AACCCGTTGCCCAGCCTGGAGCAACGCCGGCAACACTGCCAGATTGTCATTGAGCAACACGACGTCTGCCACCGCACGCACCGCACTATTACTGGTCTGCATGGCGAGGGCGAGGGTAGACTGCTTCATCGCCAAGATGTCGTTCATGCCGTCGCCCACCATCGCTGGCGTGGCACCATTTTGACGAAGAGCGGTAATAATCCGGGCTTTTTGATGTGGGGTGACCCGCCCAAAAATCGCCGCCTGCGCCACCAGCGTTGCAAGGGCGTCATCAGCCAGGGCGTCGATTTCGTGGCCATGCACCACGTGTTGCCCAGCAGTGAAGCCCACCTGTGTCAGTAGGGCGGCGACGGCCTGGGGGTCATCGCCCGAAATAATCACGATGCGCACGCCCAGCCCTCGAAATTGGTCGAGGACATCTTTTGCTTCGGGGCGAATAGTGTCATGCATAATTACCAGCGCTAATGGGGTAATGTCTGAGGGCAGCGTGGGATGTTGGGCATCAAAATCTGGCGAAAGCGTATCAGCCCGGGCAAACAAGAGCACCCGCGCCCCGGTCTGAATGGCGTCACTGGCAAAATCCAGCGTCTGCCATGCGGGTCCGAGGGCCGGACGCAGCACGTCGGGGGCGCCGAGTAGATAAACCCCATCGGCATGCTGTTGCATGCTCCATTTACGCACAGCATCAAACGGCACTGATTGAATCACCGTGGCTGGCGCTGCGGGGATGGCCGTGGCAATCACTTGGGCGGTGCGGTTGCCAGCAACATCGGCATGCACATACGCGCCAAGCTGCTGTCGCACTACAGATTCAGCACCACTGAGTACCCGCACCGCCGTTACCTGCAATTGATTGGCCGTCAAGGTACCAGTTTTGTCGAAACAGAGGGTATCTACCTGACACATCGCATCGACAGCCGCCGTCTGTTGCACCAACCCACCGGCCCGGCTCATATAGACCGCCGCCAGCGACAGACTGACGGTCAATGTCAATACCAAGGCATTGGGGATCAACCCGGCCATTACGGTGAGATGCGCAATCAGTTGCACCAGCGGAATCTGCAAGTAATAATCGCGGATGAATACCACCAACATGAGACCGCTCGCAATCAGTACCATTATCTGCAATACGCGATTGACATCGGTCATCAGTGGTGTCACGATAGTGCGCGGGATTTGGGCTCCGGCGATAATTTGGGCCATCGTGCCTTGATTGGTGGCAACGGTGACGTGGTACCAAGCTGCCCCACTTACACACCATGCGCCAGCGACCAACACATCTCCTGCACCACGAACCACCGGCTCATTTTCGCCGGTCAAGAGTGATTCATCAAAAGCCACACTCTCTGCCACCAAAATCTGCCCATCAGCGACGATTTGATCACCCGGCCGCACCAACACCACATCCCCAGCGACGACCCGCTGAGGATGGACGGCATGGAGTGCATCTGCACGCCACACATAGACCGTCGGCAAGGCGGCGGCGGCAATTTGTTGAAGCATGATGCGTGCCCGAATCGATTGCACCATACTCATTACCACATTGATAGTGACCACAATCATCGTCGCAAACGCATCGAGGTCACGCCCGAGCACCCACAACGTCCCCCCTAAACCCAAAATAATCAGATTGAGTGGTGTAAACAAAATACGACTACACAACACGACATATTCGCGAAATGCCCGCCAACGCTGCCAGCGCACCGTACTTGCGTCATAGCGAATTTGGGCATCATGATGAGTTAAACCTGCAATGGGTGGGATAACTGGAAGCATGACGATTCTTTCCTAAATAGATACCTGTTTAACCATACCACATACATGTTAAAACGGTGTAATCTCTTTACGACTACACCGTTATTTTTTGTATATTACGTGTTAAAAAACACTACTTCAATACAATCGTATCCCACTCGGTCAACCACGCATCACGATTACTTGCGATTGTTTTGGCGTCGAGTTGGGTGTTGATACTGGGCATTGCCGCAAATTTGGTATACAGCTCTGGCAACGTCGCCGTTTGACTGGCTGGGTAAACAAACATCTGCAACGGCATATCGTTTTGGAAATCATTGCTCAGCATGAATTCCACAAATTGTTGCGCCAATGCGGCCTGCTTGGCTCCTTTGAGCACCCCAGCATATTCCACTTGGCGAAATGCCCCAAAGGCCACATTCCCCGTCGGGGGCTCGGTGAGTTTGCCTTCACTGAAAAAAACTTCGGCGGCGGGGCTGGTTGAATACGACACCACCAACGGTCGCGGGCCTTTGCCACTCGAACCACTAAAGTGGGTATAGTAGGCTGTTGTCCAGTCGTTAGCAACCAACACGTCATTGGCGCGCAACGCTTGCCAATATGCCTGCCAGCCGTCTGGGCCAAACTCTGCCACCGTCGCCAAAAAGAAGGCGAGGCCAGTTGACGACGTCGCCGGGTTTTCGATGACCAACTTGCTCTTCCACTGTGGCTCCGTCAGTTCCGTGAGGCTTTGGGGCACAGGCAAGCCGGCCGTCTTGAGACCAGCCACATCATAATTGATGAGCACATAGCCCACATCAACAGGCAACAACGGTGCGCTGACGTCTGTGGTCGCTTCGGGGACAAAGGCCGGTACCACACTCGGCGTGAAGTCTGCCAAAATCCCTGATTCCAAGGCCCGACTCAAAAAAGTATTGTCAACGCCATAAATCACATCGGCCAATGGGGCATCTTTGCTCAAAATCGCTTTGTTGAGCATGCTGCCGGCATCACCGGCATTGATAATCACTACTTTGGTCTGGTATTGTGTTTCGAATTTGGCCAGCACTTCTGGGCTGACGGCAAAACTATCGTGGGTCAGCACCGTGACTTCGGTCACTACACTTGGTTGCGTTGTCGCAATTGCGGGCATTTCTGTAGTACCCACCGTTGGCACTGTCGGAGACGCGGCAGGGTTCGCACCACACGCCGCCAACAACGCCAGTCCAATCGCCCAAACCAATCCTTGTTTCCGCATGCCAAGCTCCTCTAAAGATCCAAAAAGAATACGCATCACAAGCGGATTGGGCTTGTGATGCGCATATATGCTGCATCTGCTTTCCTCCGCCGGTATTAACCGGATCAGGTTCGAAGGGTCAGCGACATTGACGGTCGCATCTCAGCCAAGCTCTCTTGGCGCCCCTAGCTACTATGTACTTGTGAATGACCTATGGTAGCAGATGCCACCCCACTTGTCAAAAGTGGCGCGCCTAAAACACCCCTTCGAGGTATTGGCGGGTACGTTCTTGTTGGGGATTGGTAAAGAGCTCGCGCGCCACCCCTGCCTCGACTACTTCACCCATGTACATAAAAATCACATAGTCGGCCAAACGTTTGGCTTGGCGCAGGGTATGCGTCACAATCACAGTGGTGTATTGGTTTTTGAGCTCGAGCAGGCGTTTTTCGATGTGTTGTGACGAAATCGGGTCAAGCGCCGAGGTCGGCTCATCACCAAGGATGACTTCGGGCTCAACCGCCAACCCACGCGCCAAACAGAGCCGTTGCTGTTGGCCAATCGACAAGCTGGTCGCCGGCTCGTGCAAACGATTTTTGACTTCATCCCACAGTCCAGCCAACTCGAGGTAGTGCTGCACGGCAGCCACATAATCGGCGTTGTTGGTGCGCATTTGGTGGATTTGCATGCCATAACAGACGTTGTCATAGATCGACATAGGCAAGGGTGTGGGGCGTTGAGCCAGCAAGCCAACCCGCTTGCGTACAGCGGTAACATCGACGTCGCCCGCATAGATGTTTTGGCCATCTACATGCACTGCGCCCGTAATCGTCGTACCGTCAGTCAGCTCGAGGAAACGGTTAAAACTCTTGAGCAAGGTGGTTTTGCCACACCCCGATGGTCCCATGATAACGGTAATTTGTTGCCGTGGGATGGCGATACTGACGTTAGTCAAGGCCTGTTGTTTGCCATAAAACACGTTGAGATTGGTGACATCAATATGTGCACTCATGTAATTCTGTTCCCTTCACACCAACCACTATTTCACCGTGTAGCGTTGTAAGCGAGCCGCCAACCAGCGCGACCCAAAGCTGACCAGCAACACGATAATCGTCAAAATCAAGGCCGAGGCATAGCCCCGTTCACGCACTTCGGGATAAGGTGTCCCTAGTTGAAAAAAAACAGCCAGCGGCAATGAGGCCGTCGGACGAAACAATGACGTCGGAATACGATCGGTATACCCTGCGGTAAACAACACCGCTGCCGCATCACCGATGCCCCGCCCAAAGGCCAACAACACTGCCGTCACAATCCCTGGCAACGTTTGCGGGATTATCACCCGCAAGGCCACTTCGAGCTTGGTTGATCCCAACGCCAAGGCGGCCTGCGCCAAATCACGGGGCATGCGCCGAATCACTTCATCCATGGCCCGGGTCATAATCGGCAATTCAACCAGTGCCAGCACGATAATCCCCGCAAACAACGAGGCCCGCACGCCCAACACAATCATCAAGGTAAACCCAAAGGCCCCATAGACAATCGAAGGGATGCCCCACAACACATCCAGAGCCAAGCGCACCAGCTGCGCCCAGCCCGACGTCGCCAAATAGGTTTGCAGATAGAGGGCAATCGGCAAGGCAAACAGCATCGCCAAGGCCGTGGCTCCACTGGCCAAATAGAGCGACCCGAGGATGGCGTTGAGGACGCCACCGCCTTTGCCCATATAAAAGCCACCTTTGGGGGCTTGCGAAATCATCTCCCACGTCAATGCAGGCAACCCGCGAGCGATAATCGTCCACAAAATTGCACCGAGACAAAGACCTACAATTACCAAAGACCCAATCATGGCAATTTGCATGATGCGTTCAATCAAATGACGTCGATTCCAAGGTTTTAATCGCATAATTCCACCTTTGTGGCACACAGATTTATTTGACAAAGCGCTTGAGCACTACCGTCGCCAAAATATTAAACAACAAAATAATCACCAACAAAATCAAGGCCGCACACAACAACGCCGCATCATACAGCGGGATTGACATCATGTCGCCATAGTTGTTGGCAATCAAGGCTGGTAGCGGATAGGCTGCATCAAACAACGAATGGGGGACTTGGGCGATGTTGCCCACCACCATCAGCACAGCGATGGTTTCGCCAAAGGCCCGTGACGCCCCCAGCACAATCGCGGCGATAATCCCGGGCATGACTTGGGGCAACAACACACGTTGAATCGTTTCCCAGCGGGTAGCCCCCACCGCCAATGAAGCATTGCGCAAATCAACTGGCACCGTATTGAAAATCTCAAACACCACCGCAATAATCAGGGGCGTAATCATGATTGCAAGGACAATCCCCCCTGCCAGCACACTAAAGCCAGTCGGTTGCTGTACCGCAAACAATCCCCAAAAGCCCAACAGGTGTTGGGCCCACGGCCCTAGCACTGTTTCGACTAGTGGCACCACCACCAGCAACCCCCACACGCCGTAAACCACCGGCGGGATGGCGGCGAGCACGTCGAGGATGGGTTTGGCGAGCAGTCGTGTGCGAGCACCAGCGTATTCGGCCAGATAAATTGCCACCAAAATACACGGTGGGATAGCCAAGCCAACCCCCACCACCGTCACCCACACCGTACCCACGATAAAGGAATAAAAACCAAACCGTCCCTCACTCGGCTTCCAATCAACCCCAAACAGCAAATCAGTGAGTGGGTATTGTTGCAAAATCGGCCAGGCTCGATAGAGCAAGCCAATCAACACTCCGGCAATCAGCCCGATTGGTAATATCGTAATGACAAAAAAAACGCGTCGCGCCCAGGTATCGGTGCGCTGACGGGATACCGCCACCACACGCTGAGTGCGTGTAGCGGCGGTAGATTGTATGGGGTTTTGCGCCATATTGTCCTGATTCATACCATCATTTCAACTTGTCTAATGATTCCGTTTGTTGCGCAGGCGTCAATGGCACNNNNAGGGACATACCCCGCCTGACTCAAATACTGTTGCCCATCAGTAAGAATCCACGTAATAAATGCCAATGTTACCCCCGTCGGTTTGCCTTTGGTAGCCAGATTCTCGAAGCGCGCCGGCGGTGATGGATAAACCCCATCAGCCACGGCTTTGATTGC
>DBCF01000161.1:0-12185 GCA_002292925.1 Roseiflexaceae bacterium UBA965
TCTTCGGCTGGTTGAAACAAAAAGCGCACGTTGCCTTTGAGGGCGCCGCTGGCAAACTCTTGCTTGAGCAGATGCGCCACGCCAAGCAAAATGGCGGTGTGGGCATCATGGCCACAAGCGTGCATGTTGCCAGCAGTCTGCGAAGCAAAGCCGTGGCTGGTCGCTTCGAGGATTGGTAGGGCATCCATGTCGGCCCGAATCGCAATGGTGGGACCATCGCCACTACCGAGATCACCCACCACGCCCGTTTTGCCCACCTGAGTGCGCACGCTAATCCCACCGATTTCACGCAGGGTGTCGGCTACGAGGGCGGCGGTACGGACTTCTTGGAAGGCGAGTTCAGGGTGGGCGTGGATGTCGCGGCGCAAGCGGGAAAGCTCATCCCGGAGCGTTTGGGCGCGTTCAAGCATTGTCATGGCACTATTCCTTTGTTGTGATTACGTCAATCGTATAGGTTTGCGTCATTTCATCAGCGGCCGATTGCAAGTGTAATACCACACAATACGTCCCAATCAGGGCCGGTGTCAACCGCAATTCATCAATCTGTAATGCCATACAATCTGCTGGCAAGGTGCGTTGTAGGCGGTGTTGCGCCAATACCGCACCGTCTGGGTCAAGCAGACGGATACTACATTCGACTGGTACGGCCACATGTGCGTCATTGACCACCGTAATCGGGATGTCGATGGTCTGGCCTTGGGGCATGGTGGTGCGAGGCAACACACAAAAAATATACTGCGGGCGAAACGCCAATTGCATGGCGGTATACGAGCGCTTGGGCACCCGCCAATAATCGACAATCGACCACGAAATTGCCGGATTGGCGTCGTGGAACATAAACGGCAAAATCCCCCCCGTTGGCCGGTATTTACGCATCCGCAAACGATCAATGTAATGCCGGTGGATAGCGATTTGGTAGTCTTGGGTCATGTCAATCAACGTTTGCAAATCGGCTGCATTGCGCCAATCGAGCCAGTGCCCCAACATCTCGGGTTGGAAGCTATGTGTGCGTTGCAAGGTGCCCCAGTCGATTTTTTTGAGATCGGCCGCCATAAATTTCACCGCACTGGCATAGTTGGGGAAGCTCTGGGCGCCAAATTCGGTCACAAAGCGGCTATTTTGCGGGAAGAGGTCAATGATTTTTTGCCATGCGGCTAGTTCGCCATAGATTTTGTACCAGCCATAATAAAAATGCGCATCGGTGCCGGGGTGAATCAGCGGTACGGCGTATTCACCTGACGAACGCACCGTCGGCCGCGAAGGATCTACCTTCGCCACGATTTGTTGGAGCGACGCGTCGAGTACATTGCGATTCCAGTTCCAGACAAACACCGACACGTAGGTCCGCAGTTTTGACCACAAGCGCTCATCACTCGTATCTGCCATATAAAACGATTCGTTGTGCATGCACCACAACACAATTGATGGGTGATTGTGGAGCAATTCCACCATTTGACGCACTTGCGTCTGAGCCGTCGCCAACACATCGCGGTGATATAACCATTGCAACGGGAAGTCTTGCCACAACATCACTCCCGCAGCGTCGGCCGCCGCATAGAGGGCAGGGTGCGCCACATGGCCATGCACGCGCAACACGTTCATGTGACAATCGCGGGCCAACTGCAAATCTGCCTGACAGCGTTCGGCCGTGACTGTGGCGAGGCGTACGTCGGTGGGGGCGTAGTTGCTCCCTTTCATAAAAAACCGCTGCCCGTTGAGGTAGGGAATCCAGTTTTTCATCGTAAAAGTGCGAATCCCGAATTGAAACTCGCTGACATCGCTCACCACCCCATCAACCACCAACGTGGCAGTCACTGTATAGAGCGCGGGGTGGCCGAGGTCGTGGCTCCACCACAACACCGGGTCGGGAATCGTCAGCAAACCACTGGCTTCGTATTGACCAGCCACCAAATGGATGGCCGTGGTTAATTCGTGGACTTGCCCAGCAAAGTTGTGGGGGGCGATGCGCCACTGCAACACGCCGCTACAGGCCTGCAGAGCGTCGGTGTGGATGCGATAACGCACTTCGGCGTGGTGTGGTGCAATGGTTTGGGTGGTCAAGTGGACATTTTGGAGGCGGACCGGGCCTGATTCAATCAATTCGACAGGCAGCCAGACACCGCCCGGATTGCGTGTCGAGTCCATACTGTCCCAATGCGAAAAAACCCCGGTAATCAGCTGTTTGTCGACTTTGTTGTGTTCTTCGGGGCAATGTACTTCGAGCGTGAGTTGGTTAGCGGTGCTGAGCAAGTCGGTCACATCATATTCGTGGGGCATAAAGTAGCCACTCTGCACACCGAGGTCGTGGCCATTGAGCCAGGGGCGGCAAAAATAAAACACCCCGTTTAGGCGGAGCCACTGGCGATGATTGGGGGTGCTCGCGGCGGGGAAGTGGGTGCGGTAGAGCATCCGTCCCACATAATCGACAAAGAGGGGGTGTTGTTGCCATTGATCGGGAATGGTGCAATCAACCCAGCCGGCGTCGGTTGCAGGGTAGGCACCCGCACGGAATTGGTCGGTCGGGCGCATTTGCCAATTGGCAGTCAAGGGAGTTACACGGTGCGTCATCGTCTTCCTCTTTTTGTTAAAAAATGAAGCAAACCGGTTAATGCAAGCGCAACCATAACGGTCTATGATTCTATCATACTGTGGGTCTGCAGTTGCGTCTATTGCGGTGCGCTACCAGCCCCATCGTTGCCGGTTGATGCGGGTGTATTGATATATTTGACAGCACATACTATTCGTGTCAGAATAATCGCATTGTTATAGGTGATTTTGTGGATTCCACGGCACTTATATAGATGTTTTTGTGCACAAGACAGGTTCATTGTGCCATATCGCTCGCAACCGTCGGCCAACAGCCACGGCTGGTAGGTGTGAAAAGGGACGTCCATGACCACAGCGCGACCGGTTTACCCATTTAGTGCCATTGTCGGCCAAGACCGCCTCAAACGGGCACTGATTCTCAACGCCATCAATCCGCGTATTGGTGGTGTGCTCATTCGTGGCGAAAAAGGCACTGCCAAATCGACCGCTGTGCGTGGTCTGGCACACATCTTGCCGCATATACGGGTAGTCGCTGACTGCCCCTACGGCTGCCCTCCCGAGCAACCTTCGGCGATGTGCGCGTCGTGTCGCGCCCGCTACGAAGTCAACCCCAATTTACCGGTAGCCGAACGGGCCACCCGGTTGGTTGACTTGCCCGTAGCAGCCTCCGAAGACCGCGTGGTTGGTTCACTCGACCTCGAGCATGCCTTAACCGAAGGTCATCGCCGCTTCGAGCCCGGGTTGCTTGCCAACGCCAATCGCGGCTTGTTGTATGTAGACGAAATCAACTTGCTCGACGATCACCTCGTCGACATTTTGCTTGACTCGGCGTCGATGGGTGTCAACACCGTCGAACGCGAAGGGATTAGCGTATCGCACCCGGCACGCTTCATCCTGGTTGGCACGATGAACCCCGAAGAAGGCGAATTGCGCCCGCAATTACTCGACCGCTTCGGATTGGTCGTCGAAATCGCCGGCATCCATGATGTCAACGGGCGTGTCGAAGTCGTATCACGGCGCATGCGCTATGACCTCGACCCCGATACCTTTGTGGGCGAATGGCAGCCCAGCGAAAGCGACATCGCCGCACGCATCGTGCAAGCCCGGGCCTTGTTGCCCTTGGTGACGATTACCCGCAAAGACATGGCCGCGGTAGCGACCTTGTCACTCGAATTAGGCGTCGACGGTCACCGTGCCGACCTCGCCATCCTCGAGACCGCCCGCACTCATGCGGCTTGGGCAGGACGAACCCTGCTCGCCGCCGAAGATATCCGAGTGGCAGCAGAGTTGGCATTGCCGCATCGTATGCGACGACAGCCCTTTACTGAAGTCAAACTCGACGAAGCACGCGTCGGCGAAATACTCGACCGAGTCGCAGCAGCCGAGGGTGACGAATCCGCAGTGGCAAACGCTGACGGGGTAAAAAAAAAGACCCCGTGAACGGGAGTGAGGAAAGCTCCTCCAGCGAAGGTCAAGAAGAAAGCGAAGGGGGTGCCGGCGCCACCGCAAGTGCGGGCGCCACGGACCAAGGGTCACAATCGAACAACGAGCAGGGTGGAGGCGAAAAAGCCTTCAAGGCCCAAGAGATGTTTAAACCAAAGCGTCTCGAAGGCCAGCGCGATCGCCAAGAACGCAGCTCACCTGGTCGCCGTAGCCGCACCCGTACTACCCGCAAACAAGGTCGGTACGTTACCAGCCGCGTCGCCCGCCGAGTTACCGACTTAGCCCTCGATGCTACCTTGCGGTATGCCGCCCCCATGCAGCCAGGTCGCCGTGCTGCCGCCATCGCCGAAGGGAAACCATCCCGCCCAGTGATGTTGCTCCGTAGCGACTTACGCCAAAAGGTGCGCGTCCGCAAAACCCGCAACGCCGTCTGCTTCGTAGTCGACGCCAGTTGGTCAATGGCCGCTGACGAACGTATGCGCGCTACCAAAAACGCCGTGCTTTCGCTCCTGCGCGATGCCTACCAGCGCCGTGACCGTGTCGGACTTGTCTCGTTTCAACGTGACTATGCCACGTTGCTCTTGCCACTCACCAATAGTGTCGAGATGGCCCAAAAAATGCTCCAAACCATGCCCACCGGTGGTCGAACACCACTGTCACGGGGCTTGATGATGGGGTATGAGGTGCTCAAACGAGCCTTGCGCCAAGATTCTGAGGTTGTGCCACTGATGGTGATTCTGACCGATGGCCAAGCAAATGTCGCGATGACTGATTTGCCGCCCCAAGTCGAGAGTTATTCCATTGCAGATTTTATTGCTGCCGAAAAAATCCGCTCTGTAGTCATTGACACCGAGCACCCGGTCTTTGAGCGGGGATTATCCAAGCAGCTGGCGCTTCACCTCAAAGGGAACTACTACCGCCTTGACGACCTCCGCGAGAATGGTCTCGTCGATCTCGTCCGCACCGAACTGAGCCACAAGTAAAGTTCATCGTTCATCATACGCAGCATGGTTTTTTCAGAAGGATGTAAGGACATGACCGAGCAGGAAAATCAGTCGACGCCCGTCGTCGCAACCGAGACCCCCACCACCAGCGATGCCCCAGTGACCCAAGCCGACGCACCTGTTGCCCAAGCCGACGCACCTGTTGCCGAAAAACGCAACAACAAAGCCGCCTTGCGCGACTTGGCTGCTGGTCAAGTGCTCACCGGTAAGGTGAAATCAATCACCCCTTACGGTGCCTTTATCGACATCAACGTCAATCGCGACGGGTTAGTGCATATTTCTGAGTTGTCAGATACGCGCGTCGAAAAAGTCGAAGATGTCGTGCAGGTTGGCCAAGAAGTCACCGTACGCATCCTCGAAATCGACAACAGCAAAAACCGGATCAGCTTGACGATGCGCACCCAAGAGCGCCAAGCGCGCCCCGAACGTCGCCGCCGCCAAGAAGTCAACCACGACGCCATCTCGGCCCTCAATGCCGGTGACATCGTCGAGGGTATGGTCAAAAGCATCACCCCCATCGGTGCATTCGTTGACATCGGCGTAGGCAAAGATGGTTTGGTCCACATTTCCGAACTTTCTGACACCCGTGTCGAAAAAGTCGAAGATGCCGTCCAAATCGGCCAAGGCTATACCTTCAAGATCATCGAAATCGATGCTGAACACGGTCGGATTAGCTTGAGCTTGCGCCAGGCTAGCCGCTCACAACAACTGAGCGCCATCGAAAAAGACCAAGTCGTCACCGGCAAGGTCAGTGGACATTCACCATTTGGCGTGTTTGTTAACATCGGTGTCGGTCGTGACGGTTTGGTGCACACCAGCGAATTGCCCGACGGCGTCAAGCCCGAAGTAGGCAGTGAGTTGACCGTGCGCGTGCTTGAAGTCGACAACGTCAAGAATCGTATCAGCCTAACCGCCTTCCTCGAAAGTCGCCCCGAACGCGAAGAGCGCCCTGCCCGCGAAGAGCGCCCTGCCCGGAGCAACGACAGCCGCCCCGCTCGTAGCGACAGCCGCCCCGCTCGCAGTAGCGAAGGTCGCCCGCCCCGTGAAGGTGGCCGCCCACCCCGCGACAATCGTCCCGCCGAAACCTACACCTCGTCATCGTTTAGCGACGAAACTTTTGTGGGTGATGCCACGATTGATGACTTGATGTCACGCTTTGGTGGTGCCCACCGTGAAAAGCGCCAGCGCGAGACGGATGCCCAATACGAAGACGGTCAGCGCAAAGGGCGTATGGGCGAAGTGATTCGCCGCACCCTCGGTAGCGACGAAGAATAACGATAGTAATCGCTATCGCATGATGCGTAGTGCATCATGCGATAGCGTGTTATTTGACATGCACACACCGTAAACGGTATAATCACCAGACGTGTGTCGTGTTGTGCGTATACTCCATGACTTCCGCTAATGTCGCCAGCACCAAGCTGGCTTGTGAAGAGGTTTGATCATGCCCAAACGAACTTGGCAGCCCAAGCGTATCCCACGCCGGCGTAAACATGGCTTCATGAAGCGCATGTTGACGAAAGATGGTCGCAACGTCCTCAAACGCCGTCGCTTGAGCGGTCGCTGGCGCCTCACGGTGAGCCACGAGCGCCGTGCTGAACAACGCACCAGCCGCTAAATGACGCACAGAGCGGGGCGATTGTGAAGCGCCAATTCCGCTTACGCCGTTCGGCACACTTCCAACGTGTGCGCAGTAGTGGCAATCACTATGACGGTGCAAGTCTAACGCTGAACGTCGCGCCCGCTCGCCAACGAACAACTCGTTGTGGCATTGTGGTAGCGCGACGGATCGGCGGTGCTGTTGTGCGCAATCGCATCAAACGCCGTATCCGTGAAGTGTTACGGATTCATTACCGTTTTTTGCGCACCAACTATGATGTGGTCGTAATTGCCCGCTCACGCGAATTGCAAACGATGCCCTTCTCACGGTTAGTCGAGCTCATCACCCAACTGCTCCGCCGTGCGGGTGTATGGCAAATCCCCGAAGCCACACCTGCGGTTGTCACTGAATCCTAACGTCTTGTAGCCACCGTTTCACACGAACTCCAAGATGCAATCGTGATTTGATACATTTTTAAAAGGTGAACACCATGGCGATTTGGACATTCCTCATCTCGAGTCTCGAGTACGTCTTGCTAACGTTTTATGCGTGGACTGGCAATCCCGGGATTGCGATTATTTTGTTTACGCTGTTAGCACGCTTGGTGTTGCTCCCCCTCACCATCAAACAACTCCAATCCAGCCGCAAAATTCAAGCATTGCAACCCGCCTTGAGTGAGTTGCAACGCAAATACGGCAAAGATTCCCAACAGCTTCAAAAAGAAACGATGAAGCTCTACTCAGACAACAAAGCCAATCCGGTGTCAGGTTGTTTGCCCGTTTTAATCCAATTGCCGTTGTTTTTGGGGATTTACCAAGCGGTGTTTCAACTGACTAGCGTCGCCCCCGGTGAATACGCCGTGGCCAAAATGATTACCGCACTTAACAACATCAATCTCGCCACCAACCTGTCGGCCACCATGGACCAACCGCAATTATCGGGTGGTTTTTTGTGGTTGACTGACTTGGGACGCACCGACCCCCTCTATATCTTGCCGGTGTTGTCGGTGATTTTCCAATTGCTGGTGCAATTGATGTCGACACCACGCGTGCAAGATCCCCAACAAAAAGCCATGCAACAGACGATGTTGTTCATGCCAATTTTGTTCGGGTATATCGGCTTCACCTTCCCATCTGGCGCCGTATTGTACTGGGTGGTTGGGAGCATATTGTCGATGGTTCAACAATATATCTTTTCGGGATGGGGCTCGCTGGCCAACTACTTGACCTTCTTGCCGACCCGCGCGGGATTGTTCCCGCCGCCCGAGGTTGTCGGTGCCGGCACCCAAGAAGCTGCCAAGCATATCGCCGAAGTCGATGCCGCCCCCAAAATCGATTTTTGGGATGTGGTACGCCCACTTACCGACGACGACAAGGCCAAAGAGCGTTCTTCGTAACAATTTCGCTTTGCACACCGAGGTCACGCTATGAAAAAAACCAAGCCCTCGCTTGAAATCAGTGCTCGGACAGTCGCAGAGGCCGTTGATTTGGCCTTGGTGCAGCTCGGTCGTGATCGCGATGATGTCGCTATCGAAATATTGATTCACGGCAACGACGAAGAAGAAGCGCTCGTACGTGTCACCGTCGTCGACGATGAACCTGCCGAAGTCATGAGCGAAGATGACCGCATCAAGCATGCCCGCACCATCCTCGAAGAGCTCCTTGAGCACATGGACATTGCCGGCTATGTCACGGCGGTACGCTCGACGGCACCCGCCCAAGATGGCGGCGTCGAAGAATCAATCACCTTGCATGTTGAAGGTGCCGACGAAGAAGCCATGGGACTGCTGATTGGGCGGCACGGCGACACCTTGCGCTCATTGCAGTTCATCGTCAACTTGATTGCCGGCAAAAGCAATCGGCGCTGGCCGCAAATCATCGTCGATGTCGGCAATTATCGCCAACGCCGCCAAGAAATGCTCGAAAGTATGGCGCTGCGCATGGCCGAGCGGGTACGCCAGTCTGGTCGCCCCCACGCCTTTGAGCCGATGTCAGGGGCTGACCGCCGCGCCATCCACCTCGCGCTCCGTAGTGATGCTACCGTCTACACCGAGAGTGACGGCGAAGGCGAACGGCGCAAAATCGTCATCTTCCCCGCCAAAGCGCAATCTTGACCTCCAGATATACCCTTCATACTGGCGGTCAGTAGCAGCATATGCCACTGGCCGCCCTGTTTTTCTAGGTAAAAATCATGCAACCCAACTACTTAATGCTTGGTCATATCACCAGCGATTTACTCCCCGATGGGTCGACCATTCCTGGGGGCACCGCACTCTACGCCGCCCGCACCGCCCAACGCCTCGGCATGCACCCCGCCATCGTCTCGGCTACCGCTACGCTCCCCGTCGATTGGCCCGGCAATGTGCCAGTTGCTAGTGTGGCCGGGAGCTATGCCCCGATTTTTGAAAATCGCTATACCCCCAATGGCCGCATTCAATTTCTGCATGGCGAAGCCCCACCCCTGACCATCGCCGATGTGCCAAGTGCCTGGCGCACCGCCCAAATCGTCCACCTCGGGCCGATTTTGGTCGAAACACCCCTCGAGCTCATGGCCAACTTCCCCGATGCCCTCATCGGCATGACCCCTCAAGGGATGATGCGGCAGTGGCAGCCACCCTTCCCCTGCCAGATTCAGTACACGCCGTTTGATCCCGATCCGGCACTGCTCGCCCGTATCGACATCCTCGTGATGAGCATCGAAGACGTGCATGGTGACCAAAGTGTAGCCGAACGCTATGCCCAACACTGTGGGATTGTGGCACTCACCCGTGGTGCCAATGGCGCCGACATCTACCTCGCTGGCGTGCCCCACCATATCAACGCCTACCCGGCCGTCGAACGCGACCCCACCGGCGCCGGCGATGTCTTTGCGGCAGCCTTGATGGTGCGCTACGCCGAAACGCGCAATGCCATCGATGCCGCCCAATTTGCGGCAGTGGTAGCCGCCGCCAGCGTCGAAGGCCTAGGCATCTCGACCATCCCCGACCGCCCCACCATCGAAGCCCGCCTCAGTAACTACACCGCCTGACAGATACCCCGTGGGTTGCGTGGTACATGAGTGCCATGCAACCCGTTCCGCAAAAATAGCGTCCCACCAATCAAAAACTGCACATTTTCAAAAATAATCGCATATCGACAATTATTAAAAGGATATGCGGTGATTATGGGTAATGTGACGTTGCAGTGGAAATAATCATACAGAAGGTGTATGATGAATTCCTCAATACAATCATGACAGGACTGACAAATGGGCGCAATTCAAAAAGCACTTGCCGGCAAAACCATTGCCGATAATCGTAACGCCTTCCACGAATACTTTATCGAGCAACGCTATACCGCTGGTATTGTGCTCAGTGGCAGCGAAGTCAAATCAATCCGGGCTGGTAAAGCCCAGTTGCGCGGCAGTTATGCCCGCATCGAGGGTCGCGAAGCATGGCTCTACGACGCCCATATCGCCCCCTATACCCAATCAGGGGTCTACTTCAATCATGATCCCGTGCGCAAACGCAAGTTGTTGTTGCGCCGCAAAGAAATCAGCGATATTTTTGGCAAAATCACTCGCCAAGGCTATACCTTTGTGCCGTTGCGGATTTTTTTTGATAATCAATTCGTCAAAGTCGAGTTGGGCATCGCCAAAGGAAAAAAACAACACGACAAACGCCATGCTATCGCCGAACGCGACGTCAAACGCTCACTCGACCGCGAAATGAAAATTGCAAACCGTTAGGTTGTTGGTGGACTCAAGGGGTGGGCTTTATGCCCACCCCTTGTTTTTTGTGCGGGGCTTTGCAGTACAATTTGAGTAGCCCACAGTGCAATGACCAAAAGGAGCTCACGATGCAAATCGGAATCAGTAGTTATAGTTTTGCCCGGCTGATGAAAAACGGCATGACCTACCTGGAAGCCGCCAGTAGCGCCAAGGCCATGGGGTATGACGTCTTTGAGGTACAAGCGTTGCGCCTGCCGGCCGGCAGCGACCGCTTAGCCTATGCTCACCAACTCAAGGCCCACTGCCACGACATCGGCATCAGCATGGGCAATTTCACTGTCGATGCTGACTTTTTGACGGGGAGTGGTGGTGACACCGCCCAAGAAATCACCCGCGTCAACGCTGAAGTCGACATCGCCGTGGCATTGGGGGCACCTGGGATGCGCCACGACGCCACCTTTGGCTTCCCCGCCCACACCCGGCGCAAAAGCTTCGCCGATGCCCTACCCACCCTCATCCAGGCCTGTCGGGCCGTGAGTGAGTATGCCGCCAGCCACGGGGTCAAAACTATGGTCGAAAATCATGGCTTTTTGGTGCAAGATGCCGACCGCGTCGAGCAACTGGTGTGTGGCGTGGCCCACGACAACTTTGGGTTGTTGCTCGACATGGGGAATTTTTTGTGTGCCGACGAATCACCGGCGGTGGCGTTTGGCAAACTGGCACCGTATGCCTTCCATGTGCACGCCAAAGACTTCTATGTGCGTGACGGCGCCCTGCCCAACCCGGGCAAAGGCTGGTTCCAATCACGCGCCGGGCATTATTTGGCCGGCACGGTGGTAGGATTTGGAGTGGTGCCAGTGGTGCAGTGTTTGACGATTATGAAAAAATCGGGCTACACCGGCGCGGTGTCACTCGAATTTGAAGGCCTCGAAGAAAACCTGTGGGCGCTCGAGGTCGGCTACGAAAATCTGCACCGCGCCGTAGCACAGGCCTAGGGAGGCACGCATGCACACATCAGACCCACTGCAACCCTTTGGCGCCGTGCCATCGCCGCGCCAACAAGCCTGGCACGCCCACGAGTTTTATGGGTTCTTGCACTTCACCGTCAATACCTTTACCGACCGCGAATGGGGGCTGGGCAACGAATCCCCTGATATCTTCAACCCCAGCGATTTCGATGCCACCCAAATCGTCGACAGCGCCCGTCGTGGCGGCATGCACGGCCTCATCCTTACCGCCAAACACCACGACGGCTTTTGTTTGTGGCCCTCGCAATACACCACCCATTCGGTCAAACACAGCCCGTGGCGCAACGGGCAGGGCGATGTGGTGGGCGAACTGGCCCAGGCTTGTGCGGCGGCTGGACTCAAGTTTGGCATCTACTTGTCACCGTGGGATCGCAATCACCCCGATTACGGCACGCCCGCATACCTGACCTACTACCGCAATCAGCTCCGTGAATTGCTCAGCAACTACGGGCCGCTGTGTGAAGTATGGTTTGATGGCGCCAATGGGGGCGATGGCTATTATGGGGGCAGCTACGAAAAACGCTCCATCGACAACACCACCTACTACGAGTGGGACGAAACCTTTGCGCTGGTACGTGAATTGCAACCAGACGCCTGTATCTTTAGTGATGCGGGACCCGATGTGCGCTGGGTAGGCAACGAGCAGGGCATCGCCGGTGATCCCTGCTGGTCGACAATTGACCCCACCGGACTCTACCCGGGCAACGCCGACCCGGCGCTGCTCAACGTCGGCCAGCGCCACGGCAGCGCTTGGCTACCCGCCGAATGCGATGTGTCGATTCGGCCAGGTTGGTTTTATCATCAGCACGAAGACCACCAGGTACGCTCACCCGCAAACTTGCTGGAGCTCTACTT
>DBCF01000161.1:12409-13207 GCA_002292925.1 Roseiflexaceae bacterium UBA965
CGTTTTGGATGCCAGACAGTGCCGACACGACTCCTTGGATCATGGCACAATTTGCCACACCGGTGACGGTGAATCTGGTCGACCTCCGTGAACACCTACCCCTCGGGCAACGTATCGATTGTGTGGCGGTTGATGTCAAAACTGATACCGGCTGGCGTGAAGTAGCCCAAGTCACAGCGGTTGGCAACCGCCGCTTGATTCCGTTTGACCGCGTCAGCACCAGCGCCGTGCGGGTACGGATTATGGCAAGTGCGGCACCAGCAGCGCTACGGGCGCTAGCGCTCTACGATGATGTGACCCGCGATTAGGGCATTCAGGGAACACAAAACACCCCTCGCAAGGCAGTGCTTGCGAGGGGTGTTGTTTTTATGCCTACGAGACGGTCACTGATTTGAGCAACAATTCGGCCACATCTTGGCGAGCGACGGTTTCGTCGACGCCCGAAGTCTTGGCGGCGTCTTCAAACATCACCATACAAAATGGGCAGGCCACCGCCACGGTATCGGGTTTTTCGACGGTTAATTGCTCAAGCCGGATGACGTTACTCTTTTTGTCGCCCCAACTCTCCATCCAGACATTGCCACCACCACCGCCACAGCAGGTGGCCCGTTGGCGATTGCGGTCGGGTGCTTCTACCAGCTCGATACCGGGGATCGACGACAGCAATTCACGGGGGGCATCGTAGATGTCGTTGTAGCGGCCGATGTAACAGGGGTCGTGGTAGGCTACTTTTTGGTTGACAGGGGTGACCGGGATGAGCTTTTTGTCTTGGACCAGTTGCGCCAAAAACTCGGTGTG
>DBCF01000228.1:0-8252 GCA_002292925.1 Roseiflexaceae bacterium UBA965
TCACCATTAAATGTACCACCATTGGCTCGCCCGCCGACGCGATCACGTGCTTCGAGTAGTACTGCATCGACCCCTTCACGTAGCAGGCGCCATGTGGCCACGAGCCCAGAAATCCCTGCTCCGATGACAATTACGTCGGCGTTGTAGCCAAGTTGATTGGGGTCAAATTGCAGTGTACTCATCAGCAATGCTCCTATGATGTGGCATGGGTGTTGTCATTGAGACAAACGAGATGCATGGCATCGTGTGTTACTTCGATGGTGGTAATCGCGCAATTGTCGATGCGAATGCGTTCGTGGAGATTGATGTTGAGTCCTAACACGGCGCATACAATTGCGGCAATAGTCCCGCCATGACAGACGATACAGATTATATCATCTTTTTGGTGCAAGGTGACATAACGATTGACTGCAGTCATTACGCGTTGTTGTAGGTCACGATGTGATTCGCCGCCGGGGTAAACGAGTTCCCCGGGCGTCGCACAATATTGTTGGTAGAGGGTTGGGTATTGCTGTTGTACATCGGGGACGCTTTTGTGTTCCCATTCGCCTACATCGAGTTCACGCAACGCCATGTCAGTGACAAGCTGCAGGTCATGGTGGGCGACAATTGCGTGGGCGGTATGCATTGCACGGATCAGGTCGCTACTATAAACAGCGTGAATTTGCTGTTGTTTGAGGCGTTGCCCGAGTCGGTGCGCCTGAACCTGACCACGTTCATTGAGTGGGATCTGGGCGTGCCCATAAATCAAACCTTGGGCATTGTAGGTTGTTTCGCCATGGCGGATGAGCAGTAGCTGCATGATGTTGATTAATTCTGGTTAGTGGGTTTCGGCATGGGCATTATCGTTGAGATTGCCGAGACGGAGTTTACCGTGTTGGTGGATGACGGTGGTCAAGGCACAATTATCGATCCACATCTGGGTATAGTTGTCGATATCGAGATTAAGCACGGCACAGACGATGGCCCGGATTGTGCCACCATGGCAGGTGATACAAATTGTGTCGTGTTCGTCGTGGCGTTGCATGACCGTGGTGAGGGCGTGCATGGCGCGGGTTTGCATTTGGGCATATGATTCGCCACCCGTATAGATGGCGCGGCCGGGGTTGACTCGGTACGCTGCAAAATCGGTGGGGAATTGGGCAGCGATTTCGGCGACGGTGAGATGTTCCCATAGACCGACGTCGATTTCACGGAAGCCGGCCAATTCAACCACAGGCTGGTGGTGATGGGCGGCGATGGCGGTGGCGGTTTGGACGGCACGGAGCAAATCACTACTATAGATAGCGGCAAAGTGGTGCTGGCGTAAGCGCTCACCGACACGAGTAGCTTGGGCAAACCCGGTTTCGTTGAGGCTGATTTGCATGTGGCCTTGATAGTGGCCGCTAGCGTTGTAGGCAGTTTCGCCATGGCGAACAAGCAAGATGTGCATTGTTGTCGATTCTCGGTAGGGTGTTTAGTTTATTGTACTGTATATTTTGGCACAAAAAAACGAGGGCATTGCCGAAGCAACGCCCTCGCCCCAATGGTTCAGCTTACTTTGTGCGGTAATCTGAAACGTTGTTCTTGATGTAGATTGAACCAGGTACCGTGCTGTATGCCGACAACCCTGGCCATTGGATACCGGTGAAACCGGCTGCATTGGCTGCGAGTTGATCGCCACCGAGGTATGGCTTGTTCAAACCTGAGTTGACGCGGTGGAACAAGAAGATACCACCGACATCTTCAACCAACAACTTCTCGGCATCTTGGAACATTTTCAAGCGGCCGGCGGTGTCGTTGCTTGCTGATGCGTCAGCAACCATCTTGTCGAAGTCTGCGTTGTTCCAGTTATGGCGACCGCCGGTTGACCAGACGCCCAACATGTTGGAAGCGTCGAAGAAGTCAATACCGTATGAAACCATACCGAACTGCATACCCTTCTTGGGCTTGGCATTGATGGCTTCCATGAAGACTTTTTGTTCTTTGTTGGAAACTTCAATGTCAACGCCGAGGTTTTGCTTCAATGACGCGGCAATTGCTTGTGCGGCATCTTGGCGGGGTTGGTTCTCGCTGCGGAGCCAGAGTTCGATCTTGGGGAAGCCTTTACCTTCTGGGTAGCCGGCTTCAGCCATCAATGCTTTGGCCTTCTCAATGTCATAGTTTTGGATGCCTGAGAGCGCTTTCGAGTTCTCGGCATGGAAACCGGGCATCAAGAATGAGTAAGCAGGAATGGCTTGGGTCTTGCCGATGATGCTGGCAATCAACGAATCGCGATCGATGACGTGTGAGAATGCTTGACGCACCTTCACGTTGTCGAAAGGAGGATTGGCATTGTCAAAGAACAAGTAGTCGGTGCGGAAGTCATTGGCATTGGTGCGGACCTGTGATGCGAGATCTGGGTCAGCAGCAATGATTTCTGAGTCGGTGGCACTGATGAAGGCACCTTCGAGGTAGTCTACTTCACCTGCGCGGTAACCGGCAAAGAATGTCTCAGGCTTGGCAGCGATGACGACAATCTTTTGCACGAATGGCTTGTTGGTGCCGGTGTAGGTTGGGTTTGCAACCCAAACCAAACGCTCGCCCTTGACCCATTCTTCCATCATGAAAGGACCACATGAGACTGAAGTCTTGGGATCGCTGTTGTACAACGGTCCGTACTTGTCGAATGCGGCTTTCTGCAATGGGGTGCTGTAGAGGGCTTTGGCTGGGAAGAACGGAGCTGGGGTTTCGGTGGTGAATACCAAGGTCTTTGCGTCCTTGGCCACAACGCCCAATTGGTCGTTGGGTACTTCGCCGGCGTTGACCTTGTTCCAGTTCTTGATTTCGCCTGGTGCTGAGAAGAACCATGCGAAGTCCCATGCATGGGTCTTGTCGGCAGCATATTGGAAGGTGTTCACATAGTCGGCAGCGGTCACCGGTGTGCCATCACTCCAATTCAAGTTGGGGTCGAGGTTGAAGGTCCACTCCGTGGCGTCAGCGTTTGATGACCATGAAAGGGCAGCAGCTGGCTGAGGCAAGAAGTTGTTGTCCAAGCGAATCAATGGCTCGCTGTGGATGTTGGTAACGGCGCCGCCTTCTTCGTACACGCTGACCAAGAAGTCAACGGTGGTGAAGGTTACGGTGCTGTCATGGTAGGTGTAGATGACTTGCTGATCGACTGGAGCAGCATCGTCTGGCAACACTTTACCATTGGGAAGCTCTACGCCTGCACCTGATGGTACAGCAGTGGGCTCAGGTACGGCGGTGGGTTGGTCAATTACTGACACCGCGGTGGGAGCTTGGGTGGGCTCGGCTGCTGGTGCAGCGGTAGGCTCGGCTGCTGGTGCACCACCACATGCTGCAAGCAACACGGTAGTGACGAGTAGCATTGCCCAACGTGAACCCTTGGGTGACTGGGTCATCTGTGATCTCCTTCACGTAAAAATCCGATAAATGTGGTAACACATCTATATCAATCCTCAAATAGACCGCCCATTTGAGGAGATTGACCATGAAACACGCGCCATTTGTGATAATTATATTAACATATAAACATAACTGAATGCAATAATCGTAGCATGGTTTTGGTAGGTTATACCCTATTACGAAGTTTCAGTTGCGAAAGATATCACACAAATGACTGACTACTTGCTGGCCCGTGGGTCTAGGGCGGCACGCAAACCGTCACCCACAAACGAAAAACTCAACATCGTGAGTGCAATCATCAGTGTTGGGAAGAGCCCCAAATGCCAGTACACTTCGATGAATGACGATGACTGTCCTGCCATCTTGCCCCAGCTTGGGATGGGGTCGTTAATACCAATACCCAAAAAGCTCAACCCGGCTTCGGCAAACATCGTGGCAGGAATACCTAGAGTGAACGAAATAATCAATGGTGACAGCGCATTAGGCAACAAATGACGCCATGCGATACTGGTGTTGGTAACGCCAATTGCCCGGGCTGCTTCGATGTATTCTTTTTCGCGGAGCGACAAGATTTGCGCCCGAGTCAAGCGACACATCTCGATCCAGCTGATTAACCCTAACGCAAGGATCAAATTAAATAACCCACCACCCCATATCGAAAGCAAAAACAGCGCAAACAATAGCTGTGGGATGGCCGTAAAGACTTCGATGATACCCATGATAATCGTGTCAGCCCAACCCCCAAGGAACCCGGCAGCACTCCCGAGAGATACACCCACAATCACGGCAATGATTTGTACTGCTAACCCGATGGTCAATGAAATCCGTGCGCCATAAATCAAACGGCTTAATTGGTCACGCCCGACGCTGTCGGTGCCTAGTAGGTTCTCGGCATTGGGGAACCGTCGACTTTTGGCTAAGTCTGAGTAATCATAGGCAGTCGGTGCTATCAAATCAGCAAAAATAGCCATCAGGATGAACAACAATACTACAACTGCTGCTCCCATTGCTAACCGGTTGCGACTGAAACGAATCCCGGCATCGCGCCATAAGTTGGCTGGCTTGCGGACTACGAGCGGTTCGACATAAACAGTGTTTGGCGTCGTCATTTGTTTGTTCCTATTTAATCAAGCTTGATACGTGGGTCGATAATGGTTGAAACCAAGTCTGTCAAGAGGTATAGTATGCCCCACAACGACGCAATCAACAACATTAACGCCAAAATCATCGGATAATCACGGTCTTGAATACTGGTCACAAAAAACTTACCAATACCGTTAATACGGAACATCGTCTCAACGAAAATCGTCCCAGTGATGAGATTTGGCACCATCGGCCCGAGGGCTGTGATAATCGGGATAAGTGCGTTTTTGAGTGAATGCCGCCAGATAACCATCGCTTCAGAAAGCCCTTTGGCACGGGCAGTACGAATGTAATCTGCAGACATTACTTCGGCGATACTGCCACGGGTAAAGCGCGCTGCAACCCCCAACGGGCCAAGTCCCAACGCAATTACTGGCATAATCCAGGCCTTCCAATTGCCCCAGTTTGCCATGTCGAGGGCGATTGGGAGCATTTTTAGCTGCACCACAAAAATCAAAATCATCCAAATGGCGATAATGAAATTCGGAATCGTCATCCCTGCGGTGGCAATAAATGTCACCAAACTATCAATCCAGGTGTTTTGTTTGACACCTGCCAATATTCCCAAAAACATCCCGGTACCGATGGCAATAATCACCGTAAAGCCACCAAACTGAATACTTTTCGGCCATACAGAACCGATGACTTCCATCACCGTTTGGTCGGGGTTGGCATAGGAAATCCCAAAATCCCCTAGTAGCGCTTTGCTCATGTATTTGTAGTACTGCACATACAGGGGCTGATCGAGTCCATACTTCGCCAAAATATTGGCTTTTTGTTGTGCGCTCAACGGCATGTTTGTTTCGTCAAATGGTCCACCAGGGACATTGTGCATCAACAAAAACGCCACGATGGTTACGATGAAAAAAACTACCAACAGGCGCAGTAAACGACCCAAAATGTAGGCTACCATGCGGATGCCTTTCCTTTATTTACGTTAAGCATAGGATACAGATGAAAAAATACATGCAACAGACGTATGCGACTAGACAAGGAGTGTTGTCGATAACGGTTACGAGTCGCGAGCATATCAGTTTGCGTGTCGGGAATAGCCTGTGATGTGACGTATGAGTAATACAAAACTAACGGCAACTGTGCGCAACGAATCGCATACTTGGATTTGTCGCCTACATTCACTATGCTTCAAGAAGGCGGTGATCATGGCGTAACTGCCAGCTCCATCCGATCTCCCTAACGCCTAGTGTGCGAGTAGAATATCGGTGTTCCTCCTTAACATACAAATTCATGGTGATGCTGTTGCGTGGCTGTTAACGCTACGCAGCACAATAGGGCACGTTGTACTGTAATGCCGGTTGTGTACAAACATGACCACGTAGTATACACAGCGTCTGCGTGTATAGCGTGTACCCACTACATATGAATATCTAGTCAACGGAAAGATTAAGACTTGCTTAATCGCTTGTACTATAGCATCTCTCTATTTTGATGTCAATGAACATTACAATGAAGTTGTTTTCAATTTCACAAGAAGCAAGTTGTTATCATGCGCTTTGATGCCAAATTATAATTACTTTTTTGATGGGTGTATCTTTAATATATACCGTTATAATGAACAATTCACTGTATACATACCGTATAAACAACAATGAAATCGTGTGACAAAAATAGCGCAATATCGATGGTTGTACGGAAAAAATAACTCAAAATCTGTGGATGAATTTGTATGAAAAAACAAATATAGCTGTCGTTAATGTCATAAGGAACGGTCAAATGTGCACTCGAGCACACCCAAGCGATTCTTACAAGTGTGCGCCAAGGCACACTATTCTAGGCTAAAATAGACAGAGAGCTAGTGAGAGTTTGCCATGATACAACGTGTTTTGTTGCCGGTTTGGTATAGCGTTATGACGCTGTTTGTGATAGTGATGATTGTCGCCCCATTGTCGACATTGGTGGTGCAAGTGGTTGCGCGTGTCCAACAACGAGGCAATCCCGTTGTGGCCCCGATTGCCCCCACGCGTGAAGAAATAATCCCCATGCCGGCATTGCCAGACCAAGAACCTGTCATGATTCAGCCTCCGCAGTTCCAGACGATTGCCAGTGGGCTTGGTCATTTCTGTGTGGTGACACAATCTGCCCGTGTGAAATGTTGGGGTGATAATCGCCAAGGGCAACTAGGCAGTGGCAGTGATGGCACTGCCTTGCCGATGAGTGCCAATCCCATGAGTGTGAGTGGTTTGGTCGATGCAAGTGCTATCGCCCTCGGTGATACCCACTCGTGCGCCCTACAAGGGCGGATTGGTGCGGTTTTTTGTTGGGGGGGGAATCAATTTGGTCAATTGGGGAACACAAGTAATGGCCCCCAGACCAATCAGCCGGTACCACAACAAGTCGTCGGACTCGGGCAAGTTGCACAAATCGTGAGTGGTGCAAATCATACCTGTGCCCGTCAAACTGACGGTAGCGTGCGCTGCTGGGGTGACAATCGCCGCGCTCAAATTGGCGATGATACCCGCCAACGTGCAATCGATGCCTACCCAATCAAAAATTTGCCTAGTGATGTCATTACCATCGCCGCCGGTGGCAATCATAACTGTGCGTTAACTGCCACAGGTGCGGTCTGGTGTTGGGGCGAAAACGTTGTTGGGCAGGTCGATGGCCGTGCGAGTAATCCGATTGCCACACCGATCCTGATTACCGAGATTCCCATTGCCAGTGCGATTGTGTTGACTGCCCAGCAAAGCTGTATGCTTGATGCCGCAGGGAATTTGTGGTGTTGGGGACAGAGCTCATTACCCCGTCAGATTGCGCTACCGAGTGCGATTGTGCGTGTCCGTGGTAGTAATGCCGATGTGTTGTGTGCTGTATTGAGTAATAACAATATTGGCTGCATGACCGATCAAGATGCAACTATTGCTCAAACGCCATTATTTGGGGCACTTGATATAACAATAAACCAAAATGGTGCCTGTGTACTATTGCGTGCCGCCAAAATCGTTTGTCGTGGCGATAATCAATATGGCCAATTAGGTAACACAATCACCGAAAAAACGTACTCCCAGTTTGTGTTGATGCGCTTAGGTGCATCGGCAGATGTGTTGGCTGGCGGTGTGGCACATATGTGTGCGATGTGGCAACAAGGGCGGCTCCAGTGCTGGGGTCGTAATCTTGAAGGACAGCTCGGTACTGCAATGCAACGTGATCAACCGACGCCTGCAGCGCCCGATATCAACGGGATTACTACGGTGGTTGCTGGTGCACAACACACCTGCGTGGTGCGCTATGACCAACACGTGTTTTGTTGGGGGGCGAACGAGTCTGGGCAATTGGGCGTAGCGAGTTTTCAAAATAAAGATCAACCGCAACAGGTTTGGTCATTGACGAATGTTGCCGCCATGAGTGCGGGCGCACACCATACGTGTGCCTTGCAACAAGCAGGTCAAGTATGGTGTTGGGGGGCCAATAATGTCGGTCAATTAGGTAGCGTTAGTTCTGCTCAATCGGTGCCGCAGGTAGTCGAGGCACTTGATTCGGTTGTGACCTTGGCTTCGGGGGGGGACAGCAATTGTGCCCTGCAAAACAACGCGACTGTGGTGTGTTGGGGTGCACCGCTCATTCCCAATACGCCAGCATTTACGCCGATTCCTAATTTAGTTGATGTCGTTGATGTCAAAATCGGATGGCACCACGCTTGTGCCTTGCGGGTAGATGGCGCTGTCCTTTGTTGGGGTGATACATCGTTTGGTCAGTTTCAAGGTGAT
>DBCF01000228.1:8320-9771 GCA_002292925.1 Roseiflexaceae bacterium UBA965
CGCCATTCGTGTGGTATTGATGCGCTACACCAATTATGGTGCTGGGGCGCAAATGATCAGCAGCAAATTGTGGCCACAGGTGGCGGTCGCACCATCACCGTACCACAAATTGTATTGGCTGGAGTCTCACACGTTGCATTAGGCTTTGCGACTACCTGTGCTCGACTGCAAATTGGTCAAACGAGTTGCTGGGGTGATAGTACTTATGGGCAATTAGGCAATGGTGGCTATGAATATGATGCAACCTCTCCCTTTGTGAGGAACTTAAATGATGGGTTTGCAATTGCAGCGGGTGGGAATTTTAGCTGTACCCTGCTTAAACAGGTGATGGTTCGTTGCTGGGGTGGCAACGAATATGGTCAAATAGGCGATGGCACTACCAATACTGCGGCTCTCCCGCAAACAGTGCGCAGTAATGACGAAGTGATGACTGTTGCAGCTGGGAGCGCGCATGCCTGTTTGATTGTCAGTGATGGTACGGTGCGCTGTTGGGGGCATAATAATTACGGCCAATTGGGTAATCAAGCCACCGAAGACAGTAGTAGTCCGGTGATTGCGGCAGTCCAACAAGTGGTTGATATCTCACTTGGGCAATCACATAGTTGTGCCTTGCTCCAAGACGGGGGTGGCGCCTGTTGGGGGCGTAATGATGATGGCCAATTAGGTAGTGGCAGTACTGCCTCATCAGGCATGCCTCTCCGTGTTGCTGATTTGGCGACCGCTATTGTGTTGAAATCAGGTGGGAATCACACGTGTGCGGTGTTGCAATCTACTAATGTCGTCTGTTGGGGGCGCAATCAACAAGGCCAACTAGGGATTGGCGATGTCGGCCCTGGCTTGTCTATCCCAACCGCTGTTCCTGGTTTGAGTGGTGTTACTGACATTGGTCTGGGGCTTGATCATTCGTGTGCGTTGACGCAAAGCGGGCAGGTCTACTGTTGGGGGTGGAATCAATATGGCCAAGTCGGTATGGGTACCGTCGGTGAAACTGCCTATATCACACGTCCCCAATTGGTTGCCGATGTGGCAAATGTAGTCGCAATTACTGCCGGCGATAATCATACCTGTGTACTTCAACGCAGTGGTGATGTGCGTTGTTGGGGAGATAATTATAGTGGGCAGCTTGGTGTGCGTACCGTGACTGGTGATGTTGCCACCTATCCTTCCGCTGTGCTTGTGTCTGGGTTGAATAACGTCGTTGCAATTGCCGCAGGTGGTGCCCATACTTGCGCATTGCTCCAACGAGGCGATGTGACGTGTTGGGGCTGGAATAGTGTCGGTCAAATCGGTAATGGTGCTTGGGGTGCTGCCCGCGATATTGTTTCTCCCCAACCCGTGGTTGGGCATCTGGGTATAACTGCAGTCGGCGTCGGCGCCAATCATATTTGTATGGTTGATCGCCAGGGTACGGTGTGGTGTTGGGGCGATAATGGCTTTGGTCAACTGGGGAT
>DBCF01000228.1:9829-23189 GCA_002292925.1 Roseiflexaceae bacterium UBA965
GCCAATACCGTTGCCGTGACCACCGGGGCAAACCACACGTGTGCATTGTTGGTGACCAACGACTTGAATTGTTGGGGGCGTAATACGATTGGTCAACTGGGGAATTCGTTTAGTGGTGATTTGGCAGATAGCCCTGTGCCGTATTTTGTGGGTAATTTTATTGGGGTGACGGCATTTGCGGTGGGGGGTGACCAGAGCTGTGCAATTGTTGCGGGGCAAATCTATTGTTGGGGCGATAATCAGTATGGCCAAATCGCTTCAGAGCCCGTCGGGATAGGTGAATTTCGTACCACGCCAACCCCTATTGACGGTGTAACAACCGCTATCGATGTGGTGGTTGGAGCCCAGCATGTCTGTGCATTGCTCGAAAGCGGTTCAGTGACGTGTTGGGGGCGTAATAATCAACACCAGTTGGGCTATGACGGCTCCGAAATGAGCATGACCCCCCGAGAAGTCCCGGGCGTGCGTGATATCACAACGTTGGCTGCCGGTGATAATCACACCTGCGCCGTGCAAAAAAACCAACAGGTGATTTGTTGGGGCAGTAATCAAAACGGTCAGCTGGGTGTCGTCGGAACAGACATTGTCAATGCCCAGCAAGTGACTGGTCTCAATGATGCCGTTGCTGTTACTGCCGGCAATGCCCATACCTGTGCGCTTTTAGCTAATCGCACGATGCAGTGTTGGGGAGATAATTCCCATGGGCAAATTGGGATTGCTCCTGACCCCGCGCTCACCACACCCCTGGGATTAACACAGGTGCCGATTGCATCGGTGACGACGATTGCTGCCGGTGGTAATCGTACCTGTGCCATCCTCGAAAACAGCGAACTATGGTGCTGGGGAACAAATCCTGCCAATCTACTGGGTGTCACTGCAAATCCCGATCGCAATACCCCGGTGATGGTGCAACAATTGTGGGAAATGCGTGTGGCTTCATTACCGATTCAAATCCCGACTGCAGTGCCGACGTTACCGTCACTCGCACCGAGTGCCACACTCCGCCCAACCCGCACCGTACAACCAACTGCTACGCTAATCAAAAAACACTTCCCCACTCCCGTATTTTGGCGAAGGACTAACCCATGACATCACCACGTATGTTGTTTGTGTCGACGGCGTCGTCGTATCGCAATCACGCCTTTATTCGAGCTGCCCAAACACTCGACATGCAATGGTTGCTGTTGTGCGATAGCACAGTACCTGCCGATTATGCCAATAATTCTATGGTGTACAATCCACGCGCATATGCGACGATGATCGCCACAATCATTGACCTCCATCACCAGCAACCATTTGTGGCATGTATGGCACTTGATGATAGTGGCGCACATATCGCTCAGCAAATCGCTGTTGATCTCGCTTTGCCCCATAATTCTACGACGGCCACTGAGGCTGCCCGCAACAAACATGCCATGCGGTTAGCATTGCAAACAACGACAATTCCCCTGCCGTGGTTTCGGTGTTTTGTGAGTAGCGATGATATCGCCATGATTACTGCCACCGTGCCATACCCGTGTGTGATAAAGCCACTCGAACTGAATGGTAGCCGGGGAGTGATGCGTGCTGATACTCCGGCGCAATTAGTGATTGCTCATGCCCGATTGCTCCGCATGTTGGCGACGTTGTATCCCAATAGTCAAGAATACGAATTTTTGATTGAATCATTTATTCCAGGCAACGAAGTAGCTCTTGAGGCGATGATGGACAACGGCGTCTTGATCCCGTTGGCATTGTTTGACAAACCAGATCCTCTTGATGGCCCCTTTTTCGAAGAAACAATCTACGTCACCCCTTCACGGCTCCCAGAGTCAACCCAACAGGCAATTTATGCCATCACCCAAACAGCTGCGCTCGCAATTGGCTTGGTCAATGGCCCAGTACATGCCGAATTACGCATCAATAGTACGGGGATTTATATCGTCGAAATTGCCGGCCGTTCAATCGGTGGCCTTTGTTCGCAGACATTGCGCTTTGGTAGCGATGAATCGCTCGAAATGTTGATTGTGCGTCAGGCCAGTGGCTTGCTGACTGCCACACCGACCCGGCGCCACGAAGCCGGTGGTGTAATGATGATTCCGATTCCCACCAGCGGGATCTTGCAACAAGTGCATGGTATCGAGACGGCATTGGCGGTACCGTTGATTGAATCAATCGAAATCACGAGCCCACTCTATCAGCCGATTATCACCTTGCCTGAAGGCGAGAGTTACCTCGGGTTTATTTTTGCGCGCGGTCAATCACCCGCTACCGTCGAACAAGCGTTGCGTGATGCCCATGCACTGTTGCGCATCCAAATTATTCCAGACATTCAATTAATTAGCTGAACAGCGTCTGTATTTGTGGGACCAAAAACGGAGTGTTGTGCATTTCAATTGCACAACACTCCGTTTGCATCAGGTGGTTATTTGCGTGGGCCACCTTTACTTGGGGCGGCTTGTTGTGGTGGTGCCCAGCCGTCTGGGCGTTGGGCGCCTTCGCCAAAAAAGAACTCTTCCATTGACTGTAACAACACTTTTTGTGATTGCGGATCAACCAAACTCATTCCGTAATGATTGATGAGAATCCGCTCTTGCTCCGGCCACAATCCCCACGCCCGTTGTGATACTTCTGCAAATATCCGTTGCCCAAGTGCGCCGGGAAAGGGGGGGGTGCTCAAACCAGGTAATTCGCGCCCAAATTTGCGACACAACACCATCCGTTCACCTGGTGGCGGCCCAAAAAAGAACTCTTGCACCGCAGTTGCCCGTTGGCGCATAAATGTGGGATCGTTGGGGTCAAATTCAAAATGTTTGATGAGGAGTTTTTCGATTGATCCCCAGGCCTGCCACGCTGGTTGCGAGATTGATGCCTGGATGCGTGCACCTAAGGCACCTGGCAGGGGTGGTTGGAGTAATGCCGGCAATTCTTTGTCAAAATAGGCACAGCGTATGGTTGGTTCACTCATCATGATGCTCCTTGGTTGATTTCTGTTGGTCGCCCCAACGCAAACACATTGGTGTATCATAGCACGGTACGCCAATAAGGAATAACCATCATGCGTTGTTTGGCAATGGAATGTCTCTTTAGTTATCAGTTTTTTCAACAGGTGTGGCGCCATGCACCTGCGCAACTGCTGATTTTGCCGGCACCGGCTGGGCGTACGAGCTGGCTGCAATCCCCCCGTAAGTCACAGATGATTATGGCGACAAGTGTGGCCGAATTAGCATCATCGTACGGTATCCCCGTGTTTTACATGGCACGCTGGTCTGATCTAATACCGCAGCTGGTTGCCGGTGAGCCGCTACTCACCGCCTGCTTCCCGCGACGGGTGCCCACAACGGTATTGGTACATGCGCCAATCTACAATATTCACCCTTCGTTATTGCCCAATTTACGTGGCCCTGATCCCTTATTTTATGTGGCACGTGGTGATGCGCCCGCCGGGGTTACCATCCATCATATGGATGCCCAATTCGATACTGGTCCAATCATTACCCAACAATTAATTGACATAACAAATTGTGCAAGTGAAGCCGATTTGATTCGCTTCCACGCCCAAGTGGCTGCCACAAACTGGTTGGCATTGACTACTCCATTGCCAACAGGTACTCCCCAGCCACAGCCCGGCACCAACGCACCGCTACCGCAAGCGACAGACTACGTGCTTGATGCATCGTGGTCGCGTCAGCGTACCCAACGATTTATGCAATTAACCAATTTACGCCGGCATCCGTACTGGGTCCCTGTGCTTCACCAATGGGTGAGTGGGTTGCATCCCTTTGGTACCGTTGAAATCCCGTGTGCGGATGGGTATTTGCGTGCTGATGTGGTAGCTGCACCGTCAGGTGTCGCGTTGCCGCATATGCAATGAATGAGAGCTGATTGATGACGACCGTCACGATTGTAACCGGAGCAGCGAGTGGTATCGGCGCGGCATGTGCCCAATTGTTGTGTGCGACAGGGGTGACGGTACTTGGTGTCGACCGGGCTGCAATTGCCTGGCAAGCGCCTACATTGCATACCCTCTGTATCGATGTGTGTGATCCGACTGCGCCTACTCAAATCTGTGATACCGCACACCAAATTGCCCCGCAGATTGGTGGGTTTGTCAATGCCGCGGGTATTATGCGGGTAGCGCATCCATTTGCAGTTGATGACGCACACTGGGATGGTGTGATGGGGGTCAATGCCAAAGCGACGTGGTTTCTCACCAGTGCCGTGCTCCAAGCCATGGTGCCATGGCAGGCCGGCAGTGTGGTGTTGTTGGCGTCGACTGCCGGCAAAACTGCCACGACGGTCATGCACCCCATTTACAATGTCAGTAAAGCGGCGGTGATTGCTATGACCAAAACCTTGGCACACACCGTAGCATCGTCGGGCATCCGTGTCAATTGTGTCTGTCCGGGGGTGATTGATACTCCCATGCAATCTGCTGTTACGGCGGCATTGATTGACGACACCCAAGATGCCGCCTTGATTTGGCAACAACGCCTCGCCCGCGTCCCCGTGGGACGCAGTGGCGCCGTCTCCGAAGTCGCTGCTGTGGTACAGTTTTTGTTGAGCGAACAGGCAAGTTTTGTGCATGGTCAGGCCATCAATGTCTGTGGTGGCATGGTCATGCAATAGGAGCAATCATGGATATAACGACACTTTCTACGCCGGCATTGGTAATCACCGAGTCCCGTCTTCGTGCCAATATCACGCGCTGGCAAGCGCTGGCAAATCACTATGGGGTGACATTGCGCCCTCACATCAAAACTCACAAAAGCCTCGAAATTGCCCGCATGCAAATTGCAGCCGGTGCCGGTGGGATAACCTCGGCCAAATTGAGTGAAGCCGAAGTCTTTATCGACGCCGGATTCACCGACTGTTTTGTGGCCTACCCCATTATTGGTGCCGATAAATGTGCCCATGCGGCCCAACTGGCCCTACGTTGTCGCTTAATTGTGGGGGTGGATTCACTGGTGGGGATAGCACAATTGTCTGCTGCCATGCAGTCAGTAGACGCCACAGTCGGTGTGCGGGTCGAAATCGATACGGGCTTGCATCGCTGTGGCGTTGCACCTCACGCCGCCGCTGAATTGTGCCGCGCTGTTCTCGCCGCCCCTGGTCTGATACTTGATGGGATCTTTACCTATCGTGGCGCCTGGTTTGCTGGCTCCAATGGACGCGCTGGTGATGAATTGGGCATCGAAGAGTCACAAATGATGGTGGCAGTGGCCAATGATTTGCGTGCGCTGGGGATTGCCATCAATGCCATCAGCGTCGGCTCAACCCCCACTGGTGCCGGGGCGGTGCAAGTACCTGGCATCACCGAGGTCCGCCCCGGGACCTATGTGTTTGGTGACGACATGCAATTGCGCAATGGCGCCTGTACCGTCGACCAAGTAGGGCTCGCGATTTGGTGTACGGTGATTAGCCGTCCAGACGCCCAGACAGCAACGATTGACGCTGGCTCCAAAACGTTTTCGGGTGATGTGGTACCAGACCGTCTGGGCTTACTCGGTTATGCCACTGCCGTCGATTATGCGGCGACGTTGGTACGTATGTCCGAAGAACATGGGGTGTTGCAGTTGGCAGACGGGGTCGATTTGCCGATTGGTACGCGCATCGCCATGCGCCCCATTCACGTCTGTACAACCGTGAACCTGTCTGACACGATGTATCTCCAAGGTGCGGATGGTGACTGTACTCCGATTCAGGTGGTGGCGCGGGGCAAGCGGAGCTGATTTTTTATGGATGAAAACTATAGGGCAGCACCAGCGGTGAATAGCTGGCTGACGGCATTGTGGCAAGCTGCCCAATCCATCCAGCCACAGATTGCTTGGCAAGGGGTCTATGCCGCTAGCGGCATGCCGTTTGTCTATGTGGCAGCCGAAACGTGGTTTGACCCTGCCACCATACTTTGTCATCCACGTATGTCAATTGCCCCTGTACCGGCACTCATGGCATTGCAGCAATTGGATGTCGCGCAATGGTCCGCCTTGGGTATTGCTGTCACGCAATACTGGTTTGCGACGCCGCAAGAACTCGCGCAATTCCTTGTCAATCCTCCCGGTGGTGCGGTGGTGGTTTGGGGTGTTAATGGTCCCGAATATGGTGTGCTGATAGCACATACCGATACATCATTAACTATCCAACGCGGCGATGGCAGCGTGCAGATCCTGCTATACTCAGCGCTTTTTAGTCGGAGCGGTATTGACATTGCGGTACTCGCCACGACGTCCGTGGTTCCGTTGCCTGCGTATGCGCCACTAGCGCATGCCTGTGCCTGCCTTGATTGCCAAACGATTGTGCGTTTTGATACACCCAAACATCCGCTCCGTGAAGACCAAGCGTGGCATTTTGGCCGTGGTGCATTTGAAATCATGGCACTCGCAGCCGATCATGCCGCTCCGCTGGCACTGGTGTCGACGCATGTAGCTGTAATCAGTGTTGATCTATTGCAACGCTGTGGCGTTGCACACCAATTGGTGGCGCAATGGGCAGATTGTCATCCACGTACTGTTGGCCAGAAATTATTGCATCAGGCCGCGGATGCATTTGTCGATGCGCAGTTTTTTCTCAATATTGTCACTACGCAATTCCCACTCACGACGTCGCAACGTGCCCTGAGTCATGCTGAAGGTGATTTGATTGCCGCAGCCTGTCGTGATGTGCGTGTCGTGTTGGATGATGCAGCGCAGTTGATGCGGCGTGCGTTAGCGCTATGGCAAACCCACACCGACTGATGTCTGTGTGGGTTGAGTGGTGGGCCGAACGGGATTCGAACCTGTAACCAAGTCGTTATGAGCGACGTGCTCTGCCATTGAGCTATCGGCCCGTGTATATAATCCTAGCACGTAATAGCCCTTTTTGGCAAATTATATTAAGAAGCAGTCGTAATCATTTGATACGACGGTGCTGATTTAGGGGCAGCCGTTTTTGATGACGCGGCAACGGTCAAACAACACTGCACCTTTTTGCCACATCCGCATGGGTAATTCCCATTGCCACTGCCATACGTCGGGCCATGTCAAACCACGCCGCATGTTGGTCAACGAATTAAACAGCGTTGCGTTGATAATCAATCCCATATTCCATCCAATTAACGCCACAACACAGGCAATTAATATGCGGGGGTGGATGCGTGACTTGAGATAGTCGAGCAAAAAAGCCAGCCCACAAATAAATAACGGTGAGCATTCAACAAAGCGCCGGAACCCAAACGCTCCACTCAGATGCCAAGTGGTACCAAAGGCTCCATTAAGCCATACCTGCAACAAAAACGCCACGAGCATGGGTGCACCAGCAGTAGGGTGGCGGCGTGCTAACCCGACCAATCCGATAATTGCCGGTAATAAAATGGGGCTCCATACCAACGCTCCCCGGCTCCACGCCGTGATGCTGACCGGCTCTACCCCAACACCACAAATCGGTTCTGGTGACGGATCAAAGTCAATCAACGTATCCATGGCATGTGGGCTACACAAATTTAGTTTGCTTGATACTTCGCTAGCCGGTTTGGCCACGCCATTGACCAGTTTGTATGCCAAAAACTGCGGCGCCACGGTGAATCCCGCCACAAGTGCACAGATTAGCATTGGTGCGACATATGGCCGCAACACGGCAATCTGGCGGGCTCGCAGTGCGTTCCAGGCGATATATCCCAGGCTGATTGTCGGCATAATCATCAACAAAATCAACTGCTCACGCACCATGTACAACATGCCGGCGCTGATACCCAACAATCCCCAACGGGATAGGCGTTGCGGGGTCAGTACGGTTTGCCACCAACACCACACGAAGCAACAGGTCACAAAAAAACCATTGGCGTGTGCAAACGGCATCTGGATGGTCATGTAATAGATGAGTGGTGATGCGAGCCAGATGCCGACGGTGGCGAGGGTGCTACTCCAGCGACTCGTCCAGGTTTGGGCTAATTGCCGGACAATCAAAATCCCCAGCATGGCATAAATTGCCGACGCATAACACACGGCGCGTTGGTACGGCCAACTATAGCCGTCGGCAGGGATGTTGTTGGCAAGCCCGACGGCATGGAGGCTACGTAAGCCTGCATCTGTTGCGACAAACCATGGCGCCCACAACAAGGCACTTCCGATGGGGGCTATATTGCCATACAATCCGGTTAGTGGGCGGATGCGATTGGGCATCAATAGACTTTTGTCGATACCTGATTGCGGATTCATTTCGGCAAATCGAGTATATTCGTTGGCAAAGTTGACGTCGTGATCAAACCACGCTGAGCGGAGCCACGCATAATACTGTACTTCGTCTGTGGCATAGACACGGGGAAGTGCGCCGGCGAGGCAAACGAGCATGAGGACGCCGAGCAGAATCTGCCCGGCGTCTTTCTGATAGTAATTACGGATCCAATTCCACATCTTGTTACCGCTGACTAAACGCGAGTGGCATAAATACCTTTGAGGGAGTTACAGTGATGGTGGTATCGACAGTTACTGCAGTGGTACTCGCATTCCCTGCGCCATCCAAAAAGCGGATATAGGTGCGATAGAGACCACTTTCGGGTGCCTGACTCATCCCATTGAGGAGATTCCATGATATTGCAGTAGGATCGGTAACCGGCACGGCTCCCCAGCGCAGTTGGCTCGCTGTATCGGCAGGGCACGTGCTACCGTCACCACTACATTTGGCATTGGCAACCCAGACCCCCCAGTATTGGCGGCCACTCGCAGAATAAACGTCGTCAGTAATAGTACCACTACTTAATCCGATGGTGCCACTAAATACATCCGATGCTGATGTGAAGGTTGCAGTTGGCGCAGCTGATACTGTGGGTGGGGTGACATCATAGGTGAGTGGGCGAATCCCACGCACTTCGGAGTTCCCGGCACCATCGATGAGGGTCAGCGTAATCCCAACCGTACTTGTAATATTATTGAAGTTGACGGGTATCGGTAGGTTGATATTGTTGGTATCAAAGTTCACTGCAGGTTGATCGTTAATTGCGTATGACATCAGGCCTGAGTTGTCAGTAACACCGGTGATGTTAAGTGAGCCAATTAAGCTACGTGTGTAGCCCTTTGCGGTATATGTTGAGGCACGCATATTCCAAGTGTCTTTGTAATTGGGTATGCTGTTCCCATTGTTGATTGCGACGGTTGCCGCTACCGCATTATCGTTGTCAACATACACACTGTTCGTTACCCAGCTCTCGAGTGCGTTTGTTGTATCGTACAAGCGTACATGTATGTAATTAATCCCCGTGGCTAACCCATTCACGGTGAAATTCCCGTTATCTTTCGAGAATGGTTTGATGTCACTGGAGTTGACGGTAGTCGGTGGCGTCGCACTAGTGCTAGCTACCGCGACATAGCGTGTAGCGGTACACGACGCGGCAGTGTAGATTGTGCCTGATGCTGCCGTTTTATTGATAAAATAGGAACCACTTTCAAGTACCACAGAGGGTTTGCAACGCGAAGAAACTACATTCAACGGAGCACTATAAGTAGCCCACCACAACGTGTTGTATGAGCCGTTCATGACGGTGTAAATCAGACTGACACGCGGGTCTCCACCGACGGTAATTACATCAATGTTTGGGCGACCAAATGCAGCATATTGATAATTTGGTCTCCCTTCAGACCACACGCCATCCCGCAATAATGCCAACCTAGTTTCTTTAGTACCAAACTCGCCATTCATTGCTGCCATGACATTGCCATCTGCATCTGCTGCAATTTCCATTCCGCCATAACATTCTAGGTTATTGAGGTACGGGATTAGGGTTGGTTTGGGTAAATTTCCTAAACCCTTCCATTCATTGGTTGCGATGTTGTAGCGCCATGCCACATTCCCTCGGCCACTTCCGCTTCGTTCAATGATATGGGCGGTGAAATATAAATTGTCATCAGCTCCCATCACAGCAGTTGGTGACACGCAGCCAAAAATATTAGAAAACCCGAGACCCACTGCGCGACAATCGATTGTTCCTACACCACTAAGGCTCTGATTGAACGGATTAGTTAATGCCCCATTAGCTGGATTCAAAAATGCCGCACCGATTACTTGGACCCCCCCTCCGCGCACAACGCCTCCAGACAAGAAAAACTTTCCATTTGGCATTCCCACAAAAGAGTCTAGGGGACCATTACCTGTGCCGAGTGAGTTCCAAGTAGCATTAATTTGGAGTGGACCTGAATTTTGGATAGACGACATTGGTAAGATTCCATACCGTATATCAAATATTTCACCCGGGTTCCACCCCGACATACTTACTACCGCGTAATCATCAGTTACTGCCATTGCAGAATAGGTATATGAGTTTTTCTGTATGCCATAAGGGACGTTTTTTGCGACTAATCCTGCGAAAGGAGTACTTATGGTTGCAGATGCAGGAATATACAACATGCGAAAATACCCAGCAGAGCCACGACCAACGTATATGTTCCCTTGACTATCGCTGGCAAGTACTGACGGGTTCAAGAGCACGGAGTAACGGGTGTAGTTATCTGATGCATCATTGTATACCGCAACAACATTACATGTGGTATCACCACCATTACTTATGGATCCTGCTGATTCAGGGTCGATTGCAAATACCGCGATATACGATTTTGTGGTAATTGAACTCATTGGCGAAATACTTTTGGCAACGTACAACAACCCGTTGGCATGTAAGGCAGATCCGCCACCCCACGTGACCAAAGTGGTATTTAACCGACAGAATGAACGTCGTGTTAAATCACCTGCAGCTTGTGCGGTTTGTGGGGGGATAACCCCAATCGATGTAATAAGTAAAAGTAAACAGCAGATTCTGAGAATTAAATGTCGCATATTCTTGTTCCTCGTTCTTCCTAGATTCTAGCTTACGGTATCAAACTGTACTGTCATATTTGATTTCGCTGAATTTTGACTGATGTCGTTCTGATATAGACGCTGTAACGGCATAATTTGTTCATTTTGGTGGACGTTGTAAGATAATCAACAACATCGAGCGACTAGCCGGGAATAGATTGGTGATGAGAGCGATAAACGCTTTGGCAATCCAACGATGCGGCGCTTTGGTAAAACGCCCCCGTTCAAGCCCTACCGGTTCATATGCGCTACAGTAAACCTGTTGAGTAACGGTATAGTGCGATTCTTGGGCCAGCCACGCCAGCTGTTGCATACTAAACAACCGGCTGTGTGTGTAATACCGTGCTTCGCGACGTAACAACGCCCAGCGCGTGAATTCTTCGTCGTGATCAAACGGCCGGCTAAGTATGATATCAAAAAACGTCCGGAGCCGGCTTTTGAAATAAAACTGATTGGGCGTGCTAATCACCAAGTGACCACCGGGTGCAAGTAGTGCGTAGAATGCTTCGAGTGCTTCGAGTGGTGGATGTGCGAGGTGTTCGATGACCTCTGAAAAAAGAATAATATCGAACTGCCCGGGTTGGTACGGCGGGTCTTCGTTGTCGATGTTCCATCGTCTGACATCAACATTGAGCCGTTGCCAAAAATCAGCCCGGTGTTCGGGGAATAAATCAGTACCACTGACGGTGTACCCGGCTTGGACCAGCATTTCAGTGAATTGCCCGGGATTCACCCCGATCTCGAGCACCCGCTTGCCCGGTAAGTGCATGACGGTTTCGAGTAATGACACAAAGCGATAGCGATGATATCGGAAGTACTCCGGTTTGTTGTCGGGTTGCAATGTTTTGTATGCATCGACTATCCGGACTGCCTCATTGTGTACATTTGGTGTATTTGACGTCATCATAACCTCAGTTCCGGGCTCGTATACAAATAGCAACGAGCTCTGCGGCGCGATTTCGATAGGTATAGGGAGCAACGGCTGTCATGCCGGCGTCAGCAAATTGCTGTCGGAGTGTCGGATTGCTAATCAGCGTATCGAGCTGTGCAGTAAGCGAATCAACTTCACCACGCACAAAAGTACATGCACCATCTGTGCCGATGATTTCTCGGAGCGATGCCATTTCGGGGCAGATGACTGCGCGCCCGGTAGCCATGTACTCAAACAACTTCAACGGCGATGCTGTTTCATCGGTGACGGTATCGGGTATCGCCAAAATATCACTAGCTACCAAATAATCTGCCACAGTAGTTTGGGGCACTACACCGACAAATGTTACAAAGGCGTCGAGTTGGTGTTGGCTGACTAGTTGACGAAGCTCGCTGACTTCTTGAGGTCGTCCTCCCACAAAATACATCCGGGTGCGAGCTTTTTGGGCGGCATCAAGTTTGGCAAAGGCCGTCACCAACAAATCCAAGCGCCGGTAGGCAAAGGTCAACCCGGCATAGGTGATGATGACTCCCGTATGCGAAATTCCTAGCTTTTGGCGGGCAAATTGTTGATCTCGGGGGTGATAGAGGGTTTCGTTGTATGCATCGGGCAATATATCGACGTCTTGGGCCGCGCGGCGTTGTTGTTGTTCCAATAGATCGCGAAAGGCGCGCGTGAGTGATACGAGCCGAGCGGGTTTGCGGATGGTGGTGTCATCGAGTGCTTTGATGATGCCTTGGGCCCATGATTCTTTGGGGCGCGAATGATTGGTTGACTCGAGATGATGCACTTCGTACACGACCTTTGCACCACACCAACGTGGGGCGAGGCGAGCCATCCAATAGGCACAGATAATTTCACGCACGTAGACGACATCGATGTGCTGACCGCGCCAATGGCGCCACGTCATGATGATGAGCACGAGCAATGCAAACACACTACGCTCAATGTAATACCACAACGTTGATTTATATAACCGAGACAAACGACCAATCCCGATGCGCGGCAAATAATTCACGCCGAGGGCATCAAACGGATTAGCTTCGCGGGTCATCCGCGGGATAAAAATCTGTGTCTGTGGAGCTACCGCTTTGAGTTCACGCAATGTCGAGTATGTCTGCACTGCATTAGCTGATGCTAGTGTCAGACTGGTGGGGTAGGCCACATAATAAATTGTCGGTGGTGTGTTGCTCATAATCCGTGCACTTTGTAAGTCGCGGTAAGTTCATCGGCGATAACCGTGCCTCGAAATTGTTCGGCAAATGCTGCGCAGCGTGATTGTAATTCGCTGTGTCGCGTCAGTGCTCGCTGGATGCCGTCTGCCAATGATTGTGCGCTCTGTGGGTCAACTACTTCGCCACAATCTGCTTCTTTGACATAATCACTGGCCCCTGTGGTGCGGGTCACGACCGGCGGGGTGCCGACGGCAGTGGCTTCGATGACGACCCGACTAAAAGATTCTGCAATCGATGGAATGACCGCAATGTCACACCCCGCCATATATTCGGCGGCGTGGTGATGGGGCACCCCTCCGATTTGATGGAGGCGGTCAGCCACACCGAGGGCCTCGGCTCGCTGGGTGAGATAGGCGCCATAATCACCAAATCGTGCTGTTTTGCGGTTGCCCCC
>DBCF01000228.1:23295-25884 GCA_002292925.1 Roseiflexaceae bacterium UBA965
CGATTAAGGCTGAGGATTAATGTCGAATTGGTATTCCAGCCATGGCGTGCGGTTATCGCTGCCCGTGATTGTTGCCGGAATGCCGCCATGCTCACGCCAACCGGGGGGTATGTTGGTTCGGTAATATTATAGGGGATGGCCACGACGTTGGCGGGTGGTGCCCCATAGGTTTCTTTGGCAAGTATGGCGATCTGGCGTGAATCTGCCCGCACCAAATCAGCTCGTTGCATCACCCAGCGTACTGCTTGGCGCACGAACCAGTTGCGAGCATACCCATAATCATAGGCGGGTACTGCCATTACGTCTGCGCCTGGTAAGGTCACTGCCACCTTGGTTGTTGCTGGTCGGGCCAGCAATGTGATGAGCCCTAACGGGAAAGATGTCTCGACATGTAATAAATCGTATTGTTGTTGGCGTAAATGGGTACGAAACCCGCGCCATGCCCCAAATAAATAGGGGTAACCCGTCACCCAACCCAACACACGATTCATCACTTTGTCAATGAGTGATGGAGCGGTGGGGATGTGATGAACGGTGATGTCGTCCATGCGAAATGGGGTAATTGTGGTGACACGTGACGAGAGTGATGCGACTTCGGTGGTAATACCCTGACTATTCCAGTGGGCAATCACTTCGGTGTGCATCAAGTTTCCCACGGCATCAGCATCATACCGCGGTATGCAGTAGAGTATCCGCATATCTATCCTTGTTATACTACTGACGATAGTATAGCATGGAATTTTTATTTGTGAAATGTAGCAATGCGTTGTTGGTAGTATTCAAGCGATTGATTCGCAACAGTAATCGGAGTGTAATCTTTGATGACATGTGCATAACCATCGTCAATGAGTTGGGTGCGTAGTGGTGTATCTTGGAGGATGCGAATGGTGGCTGTCGCATACCCAGCGATATCGTCATAGGCCACCAGCAAGCCGGTTTTTTCGTGGTGGACAATCTCATTCCCTGCCGCACAATCGGTGGTTACCACCGGGCAATGGGCGGCCATGGCTTCAATGGGGGGTATGCCAAAGCCTTCGTAGCGACTGGGTGCGAGCAGTAAATGGGCCTCTTGGAGCAGTTGGATTTTTTGAGCTTCGTCAACACTGGTGAGTAGTATGATGCGCTCCATGACACCGAGACTCGTGGCAAGTGCTTCGAATTCACTGCGTTGGCTGGTATTGTGTGTGACCATCACCATGCGAATGTCGGGAATAGTATGGGCAATGAGCGGCAATGCGCGCACTGCTAAATCCCACCCTTTGCGTGGCACGAGCTGGCCAATAAACAAAATTGTCGGTTGGGCATGACGTGGCCGCGGTGGGGCATCGACATATTGTTGGAGCTCGACGGCATTGGGTACTACGGTTATTCGTTCGGCTGGTACGTGTAATCCGACAAGGACGTCTTTTTCGTGTTGCGAAAGCGCCATGATGCCGTGGTAGCCATGTAACGGCGCATGAATCAAATAATTGCGGATGCTCCGGCGTGGATGGGCGCCGTGCATGATTGCGGAGCGTAATTGTGCGCCGGTCAACAGCAACCGCTCTGGCCGTAAAGGGTGCTCGAGTGGGCGTTCGCGGTCGACTACCAGATCACCGTCATGCAAAATTCCATGGGGTGTCAGCACCATCGGCGCCTTGGTACGCCAATGAATCTGGGCTTGGAAGGCGAGTAGGTGCCGCAAATGATGCACATGTACCACGTCTGGGGTCGGAAGCGTGCGGGCAAGTTGCCATAAATCACGCGAAAAAAAACCAAAGGTGCCACAACGATATATTGTTAGATTTTCGCTATATAATTCTTGCCGTGGTTGACTAGGATTATGATGATATTCGACGGCACTGACGCGATGCCCGAGGGTGGCAAGCGTGCGTGCCAAAAGAAACTCTGGGCGACTCGGGAAGTGTGGGTCAAATCCATAGGTTGAAATAATCAGAATGTGCATACGTGCTTACCCTCGTTGTATAGCCGCAGTATAGGCCTGCGTCACGCGATTGGTTACTGCTGGCCAGGCAAATTGCGCTGCCCAGGCTGGGGCAGCTGTTGCATATTGTTGGCGCACTGCAGAGTTTTCGATTAAAAACTGTAATTGGGCGGCGAGATCAGCCGCATCTTTTGGCGCAAAAAACCGCCCTGTCACGCCTTCGGAAACGACTTCGACGAAGCCACCAAAGCGTGAGGCAACCACGGGCAGCCCACATGATTGGGCTTCGACTAGCCCAATCCCAAAGGTTTCACTGGCATAACTCGTCGCCACCAATACATGGCTATTGTGCATGATTGTAGGGAGCGTATGACGTGGTACCGACCCGAGGAAGGTGACGCGGTCGCCGAGCTGTAATTCGGCTACCAGCGCTTCAAGCGCCTGACGGTGCTCCCCATCACCAGCAATCTGGAGCGTAGCCTGTGGAGTGAGGGCGATAGCGCGAATCGCCGTATCGACCCCTTTCCACGGTTGCAGGCGCCCCACAAAGAGTGCCCGCAACGGTGTTGCAGGGAGTGAGACTGGTTGCGCAGGCGGACAAAAAATCGCCGTATCAATCCCGTTATAAATCACATCTACGCGAATCGGGTAGCGTTGCATGACGG
>DBCF01000230.1 GCA_002292925.1 Roseiflexaceae bacterium UBA965
GTATTTATGATGGCTGGTTATCGCATTTCGATGGTTGACAAGCAGATTTTTTATATTTTGCCCATTGTATTGATTTGTTGGGCAGTAATTGCTGATCGTTTCTGGCGGCGGGGCTGGAGCGGTCGCTTAATGGTGACGATAATGGTGTTGTATACCTTTGTGAGCGCACTCTATTTGTGGGTGGTGCGGATTAATCGATCACCGGTGGTGTTGCCATGACGCAAGCAATTCCTCCTGCAGTCCAACCAATCGACGGCTTGGCACAGGCCATTGATCCATGGCTCCAGCATATGACGTGGCGGCGTGATTATGTCACTTGGCGCGAACGGCGCCTCTTTCAAGAACAATATCAAGCCGAGCGTATCGCCCAAATCGAGCGCCACGCCCGCCCATTGGCCGGTACCCGCCTGCTTGACCTGGGAGCAGGCATGGGGGGGTTTGCGGTAGCAGCCGCATTGCATGGTGCCCATGTCACCGTATCGGAATACAACAAACACTACTGTCAAATTACCCAACTCCGCGCCGAACGGTATGGACTCAACCTGCCTATCGTCAATGGCGCTGGCGAACATTTGCCTTTCCGTGATGGCCAATTTGATTTAGTAGTCTGCTGGGATGTGCTCGAGCATGTCCAAGACCCGAGCGCAGTGCTCCACGAAATTTCTCGTACCCTTGCACATGGGGGACAATTGCTCCTCACCGCCATCAATCGGCGGGCGTGGGTAGACCCTCACTATCACATCCCCAGCATTAATTGGTGGCCGCGACCGCTTGCCGAGTGGTATATCGACCGTCGTGGCCGGAGCAAAGCAACCAGTCAATTCCGCGATATGCAACGACTCAGTACCATGCATTACTACGACTACGCCCAGTTTGTGCAGTTAGCCCAATCTGCGGGGTTTCAGACCGTCGACATGAACGAAACCGCCTTGCGCGAAGGACGATTTGTCAGCAAAAAAGCTAGCCGCCAGCGGATTCGGGCCGGATTACGTGCCATGGGGCTCGAACAACTGGCCTACAAAGCGCAACGGGCATGGTATACCGGCATGTTTGAATTAGCCTTGACGAAAGCCAAATAAATGCCAGATGCGCCCAAAGCACCACCGTCACTCTCCCATCAAGTATCACGGGCGGTAGTCTGGAATACCTTTTTTGTACCACTCCGCATGCTAGCTGAAATCGCTGCGACTGCTCTCAAACTCACCGTTTTGCCGATAGCAGCCTATGGATTGCTTGCATTGGTGAGTGGTGCGGCAGCGGCATTTGGCACATGGATTGACCTCGGCACGACCCGCACATTACCCAAATATATCCCCGAAACAATGCGCGCTCGCGGTCCAAGCGGTGTGCTCAAATTATTGGGTGCCGTTTTTTTGGCACAAGCGATATTCCTAATCGCGATTGGTATCGGTTTAGCAGTCAAACAAGACGATTATTTGGCTTCGTTGTCAAGCAAAATCAGTACCGATGGTCGCATTGATGCGGGTGCGCAAACGATGCTCCATGCCTTGTTACAAGAACAAGGCTGGATTTTCATTGCGGTCATCATCGTACTGCTCATCATGGGTGTCTGCTACGACATGTTGATGGCGTATCTCAATAGTTTTTTTAAACAACGTGCCTGGAACGGTATCTCATTGATTGCGGGTATGTTGCCCCAACTCTTGGCGGTGGTTGCCATCCTCGGTGCACAATTAAGCTCTGACCCTTTGCGCTGGAGCATCGTGGGAATTTTGATTACCTCGGGACTGGCACCCACCATTGCCGTGGCGATTGCCACCTGGCAAGTCATCGTGATTTGGCGGGCAGGGCACGATGTGGCACCAGCCCCCGCCGACATTGAACCAGATACACGCTGGCTCCCCGCAGGGTTTTTGCGCTATGCGGGTGTATCATATTTGATGACGATGACCGACTTTATCGCTGGCAAATCATTTGCCATCTATCTGACCAACAGCATCAGCGACGCCGCCATGTTGTGGGCTGGTGCGTCACTCGTCGGCATGGTACTCTCGTACCTCTATACTCCCCTTGTAGGCATTACCGTGCCACTGTTTACCCGCATCCGCTCCGGCGAAGGGGGTACAATTCAGGGGGCGTTTGCATCGATTGTGCGCATCCAATTGCTATTACTCATCCCCGGTGGAGCCGCCTTGATGCTCCTCGCTAAACCTGCGTTGCTAATACTCACGCCACAATATGGTGATGCAGTCGGTATCGTCTACATCCTTGTGCCGTGTCTCTTTCTAGAAAGCATCTTGACCGTCGCTCACAACGTCATGATTGTCTACGAACAACTCACGCTTGTCACGATCGGACGCCTGCTCACCCTCGTGGTAGTACCCCTCGGTCTGTGGCTGTCACCACGCTATGGCGTCGAAGGGCTCGCGTTTGCCTATGGGGTTGCCCGGGTAATCGCTGGAATTTGGGTCACCATTTGGGGCTGGCAACGCATCAAACTGCAATGGCCATGGCTCTTTAGTGCTCGTGTCATTCTTGCTACAATAGTTATGTCAATCACTATCTATGTCTGTAGTTATGCCATGCCCATCACCACCGCTACGACAGGTGTGTGGGAACGGTTACAATTACTACCAATCTACGGACTCATTGGGGTCGTCAACCTCGCCATATTTATGGTGGTGTTACGCCTATGTGGTGGCCTCGACAGTAGTGACCGTGAACAATTGCTCCGCCTCAAATTACCGTTCAAATCGACCATTATGCGAGTACTCTAATGCGGATTGCTTTGTACAACTTAACCACCACCACCGCCTATGGCGGTGTCGAAAGTTTTGTGTGGGATCTCGCCAATCAACTCGCTGCCCGTGACCATGCAGTCACTGTAATTGGTGGCGACGGCGAACGGCGCGAGGGCAGTGTAGCGGTCAACGTGGTCACCTTCCCGTTTACGAGTCGCAACTGGTTTCGGCGCATTCCTGGGCTGGCCCGTGCCTACGCTGAACGCAAATTACTCGAGCGGTTGAGTATGGCTTGGCGGGCTATCCCGTTTTTGATTCGAGGCAAATTCGACATTATCCACATCCAAAAACCGTATGATTTGCTGCCCGCATTAATCGCCGCCCGCATCAGTGGCGCCAAAGTGATTTTGGGGTGTCATGGCGAAGACTTCTATCGTGGTGATCGTTGGCTAGCCCGCCATGTGGCCGGCGCAGTGAGCTGTAGCCAATACAATGCCCAAACCGTCATGCAACGCTACCCGATTC
>DBCF01000191.1 GCA_002292925.1 Roseiflexaceae bacterium UBA965
TTTTCATCAAGGAGCATATCATGTGGTACCGCATCATCATCGCCACGATTTTGCTGGGGCTATTGAGCACCGTCACGCCCAGCTACGCCGCCAGCAACGATAACGACGCTGACGACATTTCGCCTGCAGCGGCCAAGGCTTTGGCGAGCCACGATTATGAGCAAGTGGCGCTAGCGCTTTTTTCGGCGCAGACACCCGCAGACATTGCCGCCCTCACCCCCGAGTTCGAACGACTCCAAGCCAAGAAAAACCTCGCCACCCGCACCTTTAATCCCCAATTCACCATTTCAGATTGGGTACATGCCGCCGCATTAGCCCAAAAAATCGCCAACGACCAAAAACTGAGTAACAAACTGAATATGGATACCTACCTACGCCTCAAAAAAGGCGATGTGCTCTTGCGCCGTACCGGCGTGCTGGGGTGCAAACAATGGGTTGTGGTGCCACTCTGCCAGTTTTGGGCCTTTATGTATGAGCATTCGGGGATCTATTACGGCAAACGCAGCCAAAAATACAACGTGGTCTATGAATCAACGAGTAACGGGGGCGTGCAATTCACCAATATTGCTACCTGGCGAGAAAAAAACCTCTATGTCGGCATGCATCGCAGTGCCATCGATGTGCACCGTATTGCCGCCGTATTTGAACAACTCATCAATAAATATGGATACAAAGGACAAACGCCCTACAACTACAATTTGGCCAACAAATACACTGACAAAGCCCTCTATTGCTCACAATTGGTCTGGAAGTTTTATCTGATGCTCGGCATCGACGTCGATAGCAATGACCCCATGTATGCGGCCTGGCTGCGCCTGAAGTACGGTACCACCGTAGGCAATTATGTCAGTGCCAATGCCGTCGCTCCTGATGAAGTCGGACTCACAAGCAAACTCTTTCGTGTTGCAACCGGGTGGAACAATTAATGAATCGCGTAGCGACGTTCACCCATCAATGCATGGTGGGTGAACGTACACAAGGAGCATAGTCATGCGCTTTCTAATCCTCATCAGCCTGTTTATGTTATGTAGTTGTGGTACCTTACAAGTTTTGCCACTGACTGTACCAGCCAAGCCGGTTTATGTGGTCGCAGGACGTGATGGGGCGGTGGGTTATGGCCACACGACGATTTCGCTGGTCAATCGTGAAAACTGGCAAATCATGGGTAGCCGCAATCTAATAACCAGTTACATCGAAAGTGGCACCCATACCGCTTCAGACGTATGGCTCGGCCTTGCAGGTGATACCAACGAAGACAAATACATCGTCTCGAAAATCAGCTACGACCTGGCTCAGCAAACCGATTACATTACCTGCATGGAGCCCCGTGCTATCCACCGCTACCACGATTCATTGATTGTGTTGTGCCAAGATCGCGGATTCGTGGCCGTCGCCATGCGCATCCGGATGAGTGATGGCACAGTACTCGCCCAACGCGAACTCACTACCCAGTGGGGCGATATGTTTTTTGATAATAGTTTTTTGATTGGCGATGAAGTAGTCGTCCAAGGCGGCAGTCATAGCGCCCCCGCCGACAGCCCACCCGAGCTCCAAGTGCTCGATGCCAGTACCCTCGCGCAAAAACGGCTCATCCCCAATCAGGCCTTAGTTGGCATCGCCGAAGCGATTGTGCAGGGCGATACCGTCTACATCCTCAACACCATTAGCGATTATTCGGCTGCCGCCAATCTGCCCTTTGCCGACATCTACACCTTCCATGCGGGCGACACGCAATTTACCCCTATGCCGCCGGTGGCACGTGCCCCACAGCAAGGAGTAATTATAGGCAACACCCTGTATACCCTGCACAACACCTGGCCGGCCCAACCAGAACTCGACACCACCAAAATTTTCATCTACAAAACCGATTTAACCACCTGGCAAACCACGCATTGGGAATACGATTATGCCACCTGGAACCATATTTCGGACATCGCCGCCATCGACGGCCACATCATGCTGGCCAATTACTGGCGCGAGCAACCCGATGACGAGGGATTGTACGAGCTCGACCCACAGACAGGGACGCTGACGCAACGGGTGGCCATCCGCGGCGCATCGTTGGTGATTGATACCGGCGCGGAATGAGAGGATATTCTTAATTCTCGCACAGAGGACACAGAGGACACAGAGGCAACCTAACGTCATTCCATGACCATGGTCGTGGAATCTCCACGGCTTGCCACATGATATATGCCTGTCGTATGCCAAATGCCCAGTGTCTCACGCGGAGGCACGGAGGCGCGGAGATATGTTGCTGGCGCCATGTAATGACGCCGCTTCCTTTGGGGGCGCCATGTAATGACGCCGCTACATACTTCCAACTTCACTTCCTACTTCAGACTTTACGCTTCCTACTTTTTTTCTCGCACAGAGCACACAGAGGACATAGAGGCAACCCAACGTCATTCCATGATCATGGTCGTGGAATCTCTACGCCTTGCCACATGATATATGCCTTTCGTATGCCAAATACCCAGTGGCTCACGCGGAGGCACGGAGGCGCGGAGATATGTTGCTGGCGCCATGGCTGGCGCCATGTAATGACGCCGCTACTTCCAACTTTCCTTCCTCCTTCCAGCTTCATACTTCATACTTCGATTTTGGGTTTGCCGTGATGCGCAGAACGTGCTATACTGCGGTCTAGTGTGTGCGTACCAACGTACCGTTGTTACGTGTAGTAATTTGACAAAGGAGCGACTGCGTTATGTCGCAACAGATTATGGACGCCATTGAGTCGCGTCAATTCAAATCCGATATTCCTGAGTTCCGCGAAGGTGACACGGTACGCGTCGGTGTACGCGTGGTCGAAGGTAGCCGCGAGCGCGTGCAGGATTTCGAAGGTGTGGTTATCCGCAAGCGCGAAGGTGGCATCAACGCCAGCTTCACCGTGCGCCGCATTGCCTCACACAGCGTTGGCGTAGAGCGTACCTTTTTGCTCCACGCACCCCGCGTCGACTCCATCACGGTTATGCGCCGTGGTAAAGTTCGTCGTTCACGGTTGTTCTACTTACGTGGCTTGACCGGTAAGGCCGCCCGTATCAAAGAGCGCCGCTAACACCGCCGTGGTATCCGCACTACGCCGGCTTTATGCATGGGGATTAGTACGGCTCTACTACGAATTTGCACCAATCTATGACTTTGTGGCCATGCGTATATCGCGTGGCCACTGGTTTTTGTGGGGCGAAGCCGTCATCCCATTGCTCACCGCCCCCATCCTCGAATTAGGCTGTGGCACAGGACACCTCCAAGCCAGCCTGGTCCGTCACGGTCTGTCTGCCATCGGCCTCGATCGCTCACCAGCCATGCTCCGGCAAGCGCGGCGGCGGAGCGATACCCTCATCTTGGCCGACAGTCAAGCCATCCCCGTGCGCAACGGCACCATCCAAACCGTCGTCGCCATCTTCCCTGCGCCCTATATCATCGCCCCTGCCACCCGCGCCCAAATCGCTGAAGTTTTACAGCCGGGGGGGCGCTTGGTGGTGCTGCTGGCTGCCGGCAAATACGACCTCACCCGCCACCCGTTGTGGCAGAGTTATGCCGATGCGGGCTGGCACGTAAGTAAGCCCGATTTCATGGTCAACCAGACGCCGCTTCAATTGATGATTGCGACACCCCCCCATGCCACCCCATCTTGACTACGAATGGCAACTGCGCACCCGTGGCCACCACACCATCGCCGGTGTCGACGAGGTGGGGCGGGGCTGTTGGGCGGGGCCGGTGGTGGCGGCGGCGGTGGTGTTGAGTGATGCAGTATTGCATATGCCGGCGTTTTTGCAGGGGCTCAACGATTCCAAACAACTCAGCGCCAGCCAACGCAATCAGCTCATCCAGACCATCCACCAAGGCGCCGTGGGGATTGGCATCGGCTGGGGGGCCGCCCACGATGTCGACTGCTTTGGCATCCTCACTGCCACCAAACTGGCCATGCAACAAGCACTGATGAGCCTGCCTCTCATCCCCGATGCATTGTTGATTGATGCAGTCAAGCTACCCGATTGGCCAATCAACCAACAATCGCTTATCAAAGGGGATGCCACTTCGCTGTCGATTGCCGCCGCATCGGTAATAGCCAAGGTAGCGCGCGACCGGATGATGACACAGCTCGATATTCACGACCGCCGCTACGGTTTTTCACAACATAAAGGATATGGCACCGCACAGCATCAACAAGCCTTGCGGCGCCATGGGATTACGATGCAACACCGCCACACCTTTCGGCCCATCAGTACCTTCCTGGCGACAGGGCAGTGGCACGACGATGCGGATGAGGCGCGTTCAATGGTAAAATAGGCAGACGTTATTGTGACGAGGAACAAACAGATGACCATTGATTTTGATTTAGTCGAATATATTCGGCAAATACGCACCATCGGCGCCGAATTACCCATCCCCCTCGCCCACCACATCGTGAGCAGTGGTGCCGCAGCTGTGGCCCCGCTGGTGGCGATTGCCATCGACACCGAATTACTTACCGGGGCGGCGCCACTCTGCTTCGCGCCATTACACGCCTTGCGGTTGCTGGGTGAATTACGCGATGTCAGCTATATCGCGCCAATCATCAGCGCCGGCATCCCTAGTGCCCCCGACAAAATCAGCGAGCAACGGGGCGTGATTTGGGATGGCGAAGTGCCCCAAGTCATCGCCCGCTGTGGCGCCGACGCCCTAGCACCCACACTGGCATTGCTCGACGATGAACACACCAGCAATGTGGGACATCACCGCGCCGCCATCGCCTTGGCCTATCTGACCGTCGAAGTGCCTGAATTGATGGCCGAGATTGTTGCTGCCCTCGAAGCGCGCCTGACTACCAGCGACGTCGACCGCAACGCCTCGGTGGCACTGGCGTTGGCCAATATGGGCTCCGAACAGAGCTACAAAGTGGTGATGGAGGCCTACAAAGTAGGGCATATTGCCAAAGATGCCGTACAACCCGGACCATTACGGCAACTGTTGTTGAGCCGGAGCAATGCCCGCTTGGCGTGTGTCAAACACCCCCTCGGCGAGCGCTACGCCCACCATCCCCTCAACCCACCCGCCAATTAAATCCATTCTGTAAAAAACAGGAACACCGATTACTAGTGTAATCGGTGTTCCTGTGTCACAAGAGGTTTTTATGATATCTATCATCCTTAACGAGCCTTGGGAAGCGGCCAAATGCACGGCGGCGTGGGACGCAGACCAGCTCACGCTCTACCCCGCCGGCACCACGGCTGACCAAATTGACCCAGCCACCGACGTGCTCAGTACCTTCATCCACACCAAAATCACCGCCGCGCACATGGATCGCTTGCCCAATTTGCGTTTGATTGCCACGCGCTCGACCGGCTTTGACCACATCGACATCGCGGCGGCCTCCGCCCGCAAAATCGCTGTCTGCAATGTGCCGGCCTATGGCGAACGCACCGTGGCCGAGTACGCCATGGCGTTGTTGCTGGCGGCCACGCGGCTGGTGTTGCCGAGTACTTACCGCCTGCAACACGATTTTTCGGCCAATGTACAAGGCTTGCGGGGCGTCGACATTCACGGCAAAACGGTGGGGATTGTGGGGACCGGTCGCATCGGGCGGAGCTTTGGGCGGATGATTGCCGGCTTTGCGCCTCACATCATCGCTTACGATGTCACACCAGAACTCGATTGGGGTGCCGAAGTGGGGGCGACCTTTGTGGACCTCGACAGTCTGTATCGCCAGGCCGACATTATTTCGTTCCATTTGCCGCTGTTTGCCACCACGCACCACACCTTCAACATGCAGACGTTGGCGTTGCTCAAGCCTGGTGTATTTGTGGTCAACACCTCGCGGGGTGGCTTGATCGACAGTGCGGCCTTGCTGGCAGGGCTCAATCAAGGGATTGTGCGAGGCGCGGCGCTCGATGTGGTCGACCACGAAGAGCTGATTGGTAGCCAGAGCGACAGCCCCGATGTGCAGGTGATGAAAGAATTGCTGGCCCACCCGCATGTGATTGCGAGCGCCCACAATGCTTTTAATACGAGTGAAGCGCTCGAGCGCATCCTCAGCACCACCATCGAAACCATCAACCAACATTTGACGGGGTATGAACCACATTACATGATTCCTCCATCGTTTGCGTCATTGCATGGCGCCAACGATGGAGGAATCATGAAGTCGGAAGCATGAAGTCAGAAGTATGAAGTAGCGGCGTCATTGCATGGCGCCCACGAAAAACGACGGAGCGGCGTCATTGCATGGCGCCGTGGACGGTTCCCCGGGGGCGCCATGGACGGTTCCCCGTGCCTCCGCGTCCTCTGCGTCCTCTGT
>DBCF01000143.1 GCA_002292925.1 Roseiflexaceae bacterium UBA965
GTAGCCGGTGCGAGTGTCTGCCAAGTGGCACCGGCATCGTGGCTGAGATAGGCATGACTGCCGTCGCGGGCGAGGATGCGCTGGGGGATAGTGCGTGAGGCAATGAACTGGTGCATAGCGGGCATGCTGATTGGTTGCCACTCTTGGCCACCGTCACTGCTCTGCCAACTAGTGGTGTGCCCACTTGCAATGAGCGTAGTGGGGTCGACGGGGTTGGCCCACAGTGCCGAGATAGCGTGTGATTGCAAGGCGTGCCCGGCGCGGAGCCAGCGCCCGATGCCCCCAGGATTGCTCAATGTATATATGCCGTCATTCGTCGCCACAAAGACTAATTCTGCTTTGGCCATCGTTTATGCTCCGGTGCGGGTGGCGCGCACAAACCAGACGATACCGGTAATGGTACTTGCCTGAATGTGCCAGCCGGTATGGACGAATTGGGCGATGATTGTATCGGGGTCAAAAAAGGTAATCCCCCCGGGTGCTAGCGCCGCCTGGATGATTTTGCCAAAAAACGTAGTGGCCTGTGTGAGTGCCATATTGACCAGCGTGCTGGTAGGGGCGGCAATGCGTGCGACCTCTGCAAATACCCGGGGCAGGTCTTCCATTTCGTTGAGCGACCCGGCGATGACGATCCCGGCTGCTACGCCACTCGACATGGGTAATGCCCGGGCATCGGCACGGATATAACTAATCGGCAGGCGGGCGGCTACAGCGCGGCGTTGGGCCTCAATCAGCATGGGCATAGCTCGATCGATACCGATGATGGCTGCAGAGGGGTAGGCATTGGCGATGAAACGCGCATATAAGCCATTGGAACAGGCAATGTCGACAACCAATCCGCGCGGCGCCGTGATGGCCTCCGCCAAGATGGCCTGCTCGCGGTCATAGTCAAATGCCGTACCACTCATGATACGCAGGGCATAGGGTCGCCAGAGCCGTTCATACGCCCAGGCCGTCAACGCAAATTCGTTGCTCCAGGCTGCTAGGCTGCTTGGGCGTGGTGCGGTCAGCAAATCGAGGATGCCTTGACGAATGTCGTAGGTGTGGGTATTGCTGGCACAGCGTACACTGCCATGAATCCCATTGCCTATATGCAGACGTAATGCAGTATGACAAATTGGACAACGTAAATAGACTAAATCGGTGAGTTGCATCGAGACTCCTTTCGTGGTGGCTGGTGTAGGAACCCATGCCTACCATAAAGGGATTTGGTGCTAGTAGCGTGGGGTGGTGGGGTCAATCAAGAGCGACCACGCATCGATGCCACCACTCATGTTGGCTACGTTGCGAAACCCGAAGCGTTGTGTCAGGGTGGCCGCCACATGGGCACTGCGCATACCGTGATGGCACATTACCACAATTTGGCTATCGCGGTCAATTGCTGAAGCCCAGTCCAGTGGCATGCTCATCGGATGGAGTAGTGCTCCATCAATGCGGGCAATGGCGTATTCGGCTGGCTCACGGACATCAATCAAAATAAATGTCTCGTTGCGTTCACGCATGCTCGCCACGTCTTGGACACTGAGTTGGTTGTACAACGGATGCGTACTCATGTGATGGATCCTTAAATAAATGTAAATATCTTAATAGAATTATTTATATAATACCACATGTTGTTGATAACAGGACAAAATTTTATTTTTGTGTTGATATTGATGCGTTGTGACGGGTGGTAATTATAGGTGCTAGCAAAAAACCACACTACTTCGCATTGCGAAGCAGTGTGGTTGGGAAGAACAGGGAATTAGTGGCTGCTGCAGCTACCACAACCGCCGCCGCTGTTGCTGTACTCATCTGCATCCGCACCGCCCTCTTCTTTGGAGCGGAACGAGTGGCCACAGCCACAGCTTGATTGGGCGTTGGGGTTGTCGATCTTGAAGGCACCTTGGAGCATGTTGTCTTGTTGGAACGAAATGGTGGCACCGGTCAAGTAGCGGGCGCTGATGGGGTCAAGCATCACGTTGAGGCCGTGTGCCGTCCAGGTGGTGTCACCTTCGCGGGGCTCGTTGTCAAAAGTCATGCCGTATTGCATGCCTGAGCAACCGCCACCCGACACAAATACGCGCAAGGCGTAGTCGGTCAAATCACGCTCTTGCATCATGCTGGCTAAGCGCTCGGCTGCAGCTGGGGTGATATTGATGGTCGGTGCAGCTGGCACAAACTCACGGAGCTGAATGTTCTGGTCGAGCAACGTCATCTCTGACCTCCTCTATTAAACAAAAAATATCGAACACGAATGTATTCGTGCAGGTAGTATAGCAGAGATAATAAAAACTGACAACCTTGTTTCTATGTTGTATAGACGTTGTGTAATGTAGGGGTAATCGTGATAAAAAACAGCTATTATGTTTTTTTGATCTTCGGTTGTACCACGATTGTCCATAGACAAAATAGAACATATGTGCTAATTTAAAGCAGAACATATTTTACCTAAAGGAGTCACGATGCGTACCATCATGCACGTCGACCTTGATGCATTTTTTTGTGCTGTCGAACAGCGCCGTAATCCCACCTTGGCCGGCAAAGCTTTTGTGGTGGCAGGGCGGGCCGACGAACGGGGCGTGGTGGCGACGGCCTCGTATGCCGCCCGGGCCTATGGCATCAAGGCTGGCACCCCCACATCGAGAGCCCAACAACTCTGTCGTGACATCATCGTAGTGCGGCCCCGCTACTCTGATTATGCAGCCGCTGCCGCCGAAGTAATGCAGGTCTTGCTCAGCGAGACCTCCCTCGTCGAGCAAGCCTCGATCGACGAAGCCTACGTGGATTTGTCAAATCTGCGTGATTCTGCGATGCAGATTGCCCAGCGGGTGCAAACCCGCGTCGCACACGAATTGCACTTGTCGCTGTCATGTGGCATCGCCAGCAACAAATTGGTTGCCAAAGCCGCCACCGACATCGGCAAAAAACAAGCCCGTAGTGGCAACATGCCACGGGCGCTGTATGCGGTGCCAACCGGCACCGAAGCGCGCTTCCTGGCCCCACTCCCCGTCGACACGCTGTGTGGGATTGGCCCCAAAACCACCCAGCGCCTACAGGCCTTGGGGATTGCGACGCTCGGCGAAATCGCATGGACGCGTGAAGCCGATATCCGGGCGAATTTTTCGCCACGCCAAGCCAACGAGCTCATCCGCTGGGCCCGGGGTATCGACCATACGCCCTTGGTATTTGCGCGCCCGCCCAAATCACTCTCGCACGAAACAACCTTTATGCGCGATACCAACGATGTGATGGTGGTCGAAAGCACCGTGCTGACGTTGGCGTATGAGCTGGCGCGCCGCTTGCAACGCAAGCAGCTCCGTTGTTATGTGGTGAGTTGTCGGATTCGCTGGGATATGCGCGAAGCGGTGGCGCGCCAAGCCCGCTTGCCCCGCGCCACAGACCGTGGCGACGAAATCTACGCCCGAGTGCACGATATATTGCGCTATTTGTGGGACGGCAAACGGACCATTCGCTTGGTGGGGGTGGGGGTATCACAACTAGGGGATTTTCCGGCACAATTAGGCTTGTGGGATAGCCCTGTTAGTGATGGGGCAGAGCAACAGGCCCAGACGGTCATCGTGGCGGCCGAACAATTCCTCGGCCGGCCATTGTCGACGCACCGGCTGGCACAATCAGCGACCAAACGCTGGACGCCTCACGACCTAGCCCCCGAGGGCTGACATACCGCGGATGGTGGGCAAAATATTGTCTGACAAGCCATGCCCCCACGGTTTGATGGCAACGGCGTGGCGTACAATCTGCATCAGTTCGGCATCATCGACGCCGGCGCGCAAGGCGGCGCGTAGGTCGACTTCGTCATCGCGCAACAAGCAGAGGTGCAAGCGCCCGTCGGCGGTGAGGCGCATGCGATTACAGGTACTACAAAACGGCTCACTAACCGAACTAATAAACCCGATGCTCCCTTTGGCGTGAGCAATCTGGTAGCGGTGGGCGGGGTCGGCAGCATGCATGCCCAAGTCGGCGAGCGGGCCAAATTCGGCTTCGATGCGCCCAATCAATTCGCTACTCGGGACTACCCCGTCGTTGGCTACTTCGGCGATGCCGGTAAGGGGCATCACTTCGATGAATCGAATGTCCCAAGCGCGATCGAGGGTCAAGGCCGCCACATCGATGACATCGTCGTCGTTGAGCCCGCGCACTACCACCATGTTGAGCTTGATCGGCAACAATCCGGCAGCTTCGGCGGCAGTAATCCCCGCCCAGACGTCGCTCAATTTGGCGCCGCGGGTCATGTTTTTGAAGCGCTCGGCATTGAGTGAGTCAATGCTGATATTGACACGATCCAACCCAGCGGCTTTGAGGTCGGCGGCAATGGGGGCCAGTTTGACGGCATTGGTAGTCATGGCGATATGCTCGATGCCGGGGATGGCTTTGATTTGCGCCACCAGCGACACCAAGTCGCGACGCAAGGTGGGCTCACCTCCCGTCAAACGGATTTTGCGGAAGCCGACAGCGGCGGTGGTGCGGATGACCCGAATTAATTCGTCGTTGCTGAGCAATTCGTCTTTGGGCATGAACTGCATGCCGTGTTCGGGCATGCAATAGACGCAACGCAGATTGCAGCGGTCGGTTAACGAAATGCGCAAATAATCGATGCGCCGGCCATAATTGTCGTGGGCCGGTTGGTCGCTGGCATAGCGTGGCCGCGGCGTGGTGAGTGGGTCGATGAGAGATATCGGTTGCAGGCGGTTTTCTTCGTATTGCATCGCACATTATCCTCTCCGTACATCACCATCTGCGCATGGCAATATGCGGCTCTGCTTCATGTTGGTGGGTCGTTGTTTTTATTAAAAAAAACGAAGCGGGGCGCAGGTGAATCGCGGCAATGGAGCGCAGTACACGCCCCATCACCACCACAAATCTAGACGTTTTCGAGGACACTGACGCGGGCGGCCAAGCGTTGCGCAATGGTACGGAACACATCGGCGTAGGCGTCTTGGTTGTCGCTGAGCACCGCAGGGCGACCCTCGTCGCCACCGGCGCGGATGCTCATCCCCAAGGGGATTTGGCCCAGCAGCGGCACGCCCAAGCGCTCACCCAAGCCGGCGGCGGCGCCACTGCCAAAGATGTCGTAGCGGGTGCCGGTATCGGGGGCGATAAAGTAGGCCATATTTTCGATTAGCCCCAGCAACGGCACGTTGACCTTGCGGAACATTTCCATGCTTTTGACGACGTCAATCGCTGCCACTTGTTGGGGGGTAGTGACCGTTACGGCCCCCGTCAAGCCGACGTTTTGCAGCGATTGCGCCAATGTTAAGGCGATATCGCCGGTGCCTGGAGGCATGTCAATAATCAAATAATCGAGGGGTGCCCAATCAACTTGATAGAGGAATTGACGGAGCAGTTGCGATACCATCGGGCCGCGCCAAATCACTGGCTGACTTTCGTCAACCAAAAACCCTACCGACATCAGTTTGATGCCATGGGCTTGCAGTGGAATCATGCGCGGTTGGCCGTCGGGCCCCGGCTCGGCTTCGGGTTGACCGGTCACGCCCATCATCAAGGGAATCGACGGTCCATAAATATCGGCATCGAGCAAGCCGACCTTGGCTCCTTCGCGGGCCAAGGCGGTCGCCAAATTGACCGCCACGGTCGATTTGCCCACGCCACCCTTGCCGGCTGATACAGCAATGACGTGGCTGACGCCGGGGATGGCTGCCTTGTCGATGATGCCACCGCGGGGCTTGACTTGGGCAGTGAATTCGATGGTGATATTGTCGAGCGCTACGCCAGCGATGCTGGTCAGCGCTTCTTCACAGGATGTGCGGATTTCGTGCTTGAGGGGGCAGGCGGGGGTGGTTAATTCGATAGCAAAACTGACTTTGTCGCCAGTAATAACCACGTTTTGGATCATTTTGCGCGATACCAAATCGCCACCTAATTCGGGCTCTTGGACGGTGCGCAATGCATCGAGAATCTGCGCTTCGCTGAAACTATTGCGTGAAAATAACGCCATGATAACCTACATGCTTATTCAATAAGTAATACTCGTGGTATTGTAGCATATCGTTACCATGGGTGTTATTCGGGGAGGGTCCGGAGGGAACTAGGATGGAGCAAGTCTTCGACAATTTGTTGTTGGCCCAGATGCTGGGTGACGATGGTGGTGACGTGGTGGTGGGTGAGACGACAATAGCGAAAGGGTCCCGGCCAAATGGTCAGATTGGGGCCGTCGTCGCACCGCCCTTGGCAGCCACTGGCACGTACATCGCAGCGTGCGCTGAGATTGGCTTGCTCAAGGGCATTGACTAATGTAGGGCGCAAGGTTTCGCCATGGCAAAACGGCCCGTGGCAGAGGTAGATTCGGTATTCTGGTGTGTTCATTTGGGCATTATACAATAGCATTGTGTACCCAAACTAATCTGTGCTACTGTGCCGATTGTCGGTAAAAAATGATATTATCGGTGTACAATAAAAAAAACTACAACGAGGTGATGTGATGAATGTACGACTGAACGAAATTTTGACGCCAGAATTACTGACGGAACATGCCCAACACATTCGTGATTTTTTGCTCCTTGAAGGTATCAAACCCGCCGCAGAACTTGGTGAGACATTGCTGTCAGAGCGGCTCATCAAAGAACTTATCGAAGAATTAGCAGGATAACAACTATGAATCAACGTCGCCAATTTGGACGCCTATTGCTCCACAGCCTGATCCTTGCCAGTTGTGGGAGTGCCGCAACTACCACTACCACCACCACCACAGATACCAATACTGACACGACGACTAATACGACGACTAATACGACGACTCCACTCAAATCAGGGACCGCAAATGATAATACGGCCGTCGATGTATTGATTATCGGTGCTGGTATGGCTGGGGTGTCAGCGGCGGCGACATTGCGGGCCGCCGGCAAAACCGTACACATCCTCGAAGCGCGCAACCGTATCGGTGGCCGGATGTGGAGCTGGCGCAATTGGGGTGCGCCGGTGGAACTGGGCGCTAATTGGATCGAAACCGCCAAAGGTAACCCACTGGTCAAACTCGCCAAAGAAGCGGGTGTTGCTACCCATGCCGATCCCGAAGAAGCCGAAGAATTGTTTATCGATACGGTGGCGGGCCGCCCGCTGAGTGAGTCTGAAGCTGAAGATTTGTATGACCAAATCGAATCAATGCTCGATGCCTTGATTGAGGCGGCCGAAGAACGTGACATCGACCAAGATGCCAGCTTGCGC
>DBCF01000137.1 GCA_002292925.1 Roseiflexaceae bacterium UBA965
CGATACGCTATCACCGCTCGCACTGACGGCCCAACAACAGGTGCTGGCGCAACGCTACCCCGCACGCCCGATCTTGGCTGTCTCGGCCCATGACGACGCAAGTATCGCCCGCTGGCTTGACGTGGTGCTGACGGGTGTTGCTGCCCCCCGTACCCTCGATATTGATTATGTCCGCTACGCCGAAGCCGAAGCCGCCCTCGGCTGGCTCAATGCCACCGTGCGCCTGACGGCAACCCGGCCGTTTTTGATCGATAGTTGGCTGACAGGAGCGTTGTATCTGTTTGACCAGGCCTTGTTGACCGAAGGGGCAGCAATTGCTCACCTCAAAATGCATGCGCAAACTGCTGAAACTAGCGCCAAAGTCAGTGTGACAGGGACGGGCTATCCCCCTAGTTGGGATGTGGTACCACGTCAAATCCCCACTACCACCGCCGACGTCATCATCAATGCCCGGGTTGGAGTGGCTCCGGCCGTATTAGCCGTGGCGTTGCAACAGATTGTGACCAATAGTCCGTCATACGTTACGGTGACGATTGTCACCCATGCCTGTTTCCAACCGGCACCCCCCCAGCCGACATTTCGTATGACCACAGAGGAGGCTTTATGACAGACCCACGCATCCAACGCCAAGTCGAGGCAATCATCCAACGTGCCAATCAATCCCCACCGATTTTTTTGTACAAAACCATTCAAGTTGGCGTCGATTCGGTATTTGCCGGTGTACAAAACGTATTTACGAATTTTGCGATTAGTCCGATTCAATTGGCGGGGCTCAATGGTTGGCAGGTGGTTGGTGTCGTCCCCCAAACCATCGCTGTCACCTCAAATCAAGGCTTCAATAACTTTGTGTCGAATGGGGGTAACGTTCTTGCCGTCTATTTGTTGATGCAACTGACCCTCAACAAAGAAAACGCCACCTTGCTCCGCCCCGAAATCGAAGACTATGTCAAACGTGACTTGCAAGCGAAGTTGGGCTAAGTTGCGCTGTGGCGCACAGTTTCACTGATGAAAGGGGGGCATGATGACCCGTGCCGATATTACCGTGGTCGCCTATACCATCGCTGTGAATCGGGGCGCCACCACCGTTGACACCATCCATGTGGTGCTTGCGGTGGTGCAGTTGTACGACAATCTCATCCGTGATTGGATTACGCTCGATCAAGTGCTTGCATATGTGCCCCCCGCCACCAAAACCAACACTAAGCCCATGTTTAGCGATGCCGCCCAATTTGCCCTCGACCAATGCACTGACGACGATGCCACGATTGCCTGGCTACAACAAACCTACCAACGCCTAGTGGCAGGGGAATCGATTGATATCACTGCCCCACCAGCGCCACCAGCGCCACCAGTCCCCGTAGCGCCGGAGCGCCGCAGTGTGGCCGAGGTTTTCGCCGACCTCGATGCCCTAATCGGTTTGACCCCGGTTAAACAGGCCGTGCGTGAAATCGTGGCTCGCCAACAAGCTATGGCGTTCCTTGCTACCCGCGGAACCCCCGCCGTCTTTAGTAAGCATTTGGTCTTTACGGGTGCGCCTGGCACCGGCAAAACTACCGTGGCACGCTACGTGGGTGAACTCTATGCGGCGATTAACGTGTTACCTACCACCAGCTTTATCGAAGTCTCGCGGGCCGATTTGATTGGGCAGTTTATTGGCCAAACCGCCCCCAAAGTCCAAGATGTCGTCAATCGAGCCCGTGGTGGCGTGCTGTTTATCGATGAAGCCTATGCCTTGATGCCCCACCACGAAAGCGACTATGGCCACGAAGCCTTGTCTACCCTCGTGCAATTAATGGAAAACTATCGTGATGACCTCGTGGTCATCATGGCTGGCTACCGCGACGAAATGCGCGCCCTGATTAATGTCAATCCTGGCTTGCGTAGTCGTATGACTACCTATATCGACTTTCCTGATTACGTTCCGGCTGAATTAGGCAAGATTTTCACCAACATCATCGCCCACTATGGGATTACGCTGACACCCGAGGCACTTGAGTACCTCACCACGCAACTTGGGCAGGTCTTTACCACCGGTGAATACGGCAACGCCCGCTATGTGCGCTCGTTGTGGGAACATGCGTTCACGAGTATGGCGCTCCGTGAATTCGCCGATGGTAGCTACTCTGCTGATGCCCTACGTCAATTAACCCGCGCCGACATTACTTATGCCATAACCAAACTCGCTGCTATGCCGGCTCCATTGCACACCTTAACAAGCTCTTAAAAATGAAAATTATTTGCATATACAAATCATTATTACGCTATTTTTGCATCAAAAAAATATTGACAAACATAGATGACTATGGTTTGATAGTAGAGGAATTATGTTTCATGAAGAAGGAAAAACGATGCCTACTGTTGCGCAAGTGTCTGCATTAGCCTTGAAGTATTTGGCCCCCCTCGGTGCCGAAATGGACGAAGATGGCGATATCTGTATTGACCAAGACGGTACCTTGTGCTATGTGAGTGTCGAAGAATTTGGCAAACAGATGAAGCAGGGCAACGACATCTTGGTCAAGATCTACGCCCCCATGGTATGGGACGTGCCCCGCACGCCGGCCTTGTACAAGTGGGTTGCCACCGAAGCCCAAACTGATTATTTGTGTCGCGTGGCCTGTAACGAAAACCACAACGAAGATCCCAAGCTCACCGACATTTATCTCGAGCACGGTATGTTGGGTGACAACATGCAAGCTGCGGAATTGATTACGTCGGTGGTGTATATGATTGCCATTGTCAATGAAATCTACCCTGATATCCACGAAACCTTTGGCGGCACGTTGGAATAATTACCGCTAACGTCAATCCCCCCCACACCGCAATCGCGGCGTGGGGGGGATTGACGTTAGTGAGACTAAATTTCGGCGAGGCGCCCCGAAATGCTGATGCGATCGTTTTTGGCGATACGCTCACGCAAGTGCGTCAACAGCTCGTCGACTTTCTCGGGGGTGTCGAGGTTGCGGTAGTAGTCCAAGTTGGCTTGGAGCAACGGTGCGCGGTTACAATCGGCCAAGCATTTGACTCGTTGCAAGGTAAACATGCCGTCTGGCGTGGTTTGTTCGCATTGGATGCCCAACTTGTTTTCGAGGGTGCTGACGAGCTCTTCGGCACCACAAAAGGCACAAGGAACGTCGTCGCAGACTTGGAGTACCACTTTGCCTACTTTGTCGTCGTAGAGCAGGGTATAAAACCCGACTACTTCGAAGACATCGGTGGGTGGCACGTCGATGATGGTAGCGACTTCACGGATGGCTTCATCGGTGAGGCGACCATAGGTATCTTGGGCGACATAGAGCAGTGCGAGAATCGCGCTCTTTTTTTGGGGGTAACGGGCCAAGATTGCATCAATCTCGGCGCCGTGTTGTTGACGAAGTGACATGACATTGTCCTACACTCTGGGCGGTCTATGCCGCTTAGCGATCCACTTCTCCGAGCACGGGGTCAAGCGAGGCAATCAAGGCGACCAAGTCAGCCATCAATTGTCCTTTGGCCATGTGTGGCAAGGATTGCAGGTTGATGAATGACGGGGCGCGCATATGCACACGGTATGGCTTAGGGCCACCGTCGCTGACGATATAAGTGGCCAATTCACCACGGGGTGATTCGATGGCCGCCAAAGCATCGCCACGGGGCGGCTTGAAGCCCTCGGTCCACAACTTGAAGTGGTGGATGAGTGATTCCATGCTATGGGTGATTTCGGATTTGGGTGGGGGCGCCACTTTACGATTGCTAGTCTGGAATACGCCAGGCCCCATGTCTTTGAGGCGTTGCCACGCTTGGCGGGCAATGCTGACACTCTCGCGCATTTCGGCCATGCGTACGAGATAACGATCGTAGATATCGCCGTTTTTGGCGATAGGCACGTTGAAATCATACGTTTCGTAGCCACAATAGGGCATATCTTTGCGCAAGTCCCAGGCCACGCCGGTGGCACGCAGACCAGGGCCAGTCAATCCGTATTGGATGGCGGCTGCGCTATCGATGGCGCCGACGCCCATGGTGCGTTCTTGCCAGATGATGTTGTTGGTCAACAACGATTCGTACTCGTCGATGCGGCTCGGCATAATGTCGAGCAATGCTTTGACGGTGGGCAAAAAGTCGCTGGGCAAGTCATAGGCTAGCCCGCCCACACGGAAGTAGCTGGTCATCATCCGCGCCCCTGACACCATTTCAAAGATGTCGAGGATTTGTTCGCGTTCGCGGAAGCCATACAAAAAGACGCTCATGGCGGCTAGGTCCAAGGCGTGCGAGCTCAACCACACGAGGTGGCTCGAGATGCGTTGCAATTCGACCAACAACACCCGTGCCACGGTGGGGCGCTCGGGGATGTCAACGCCCATCAGTTTTTCGACGGCCAGCACATAGCTGAGGTTGTTTGACAGCGGTGCTAGGTAGTCGGTGCGGTCAGTCATGACCACTGCTTGCTGGTAGGTCTTGAACTCCATGTTTTTTTCGATGCCGGTATGCAAAAAGCCGACGTCGGGGGCGACGTTGACGACGGTTTCGCCGTCGAGTTCGACCACGAGGCGCAACACACCGTGGGTGCTGGGGTGATGTGGCCCCATGTTGAGCACCATGGTGTTGGTTTTGCCGGCTAAGGCCGGATCAGTGATGCTATGCGGTGATGGCACCGACAAGCTATGGTCAATAAATGTCATAATTCCCTCTTGCGCCAACGCCGATTATTCTTCGGCAAAGGGTTTGCGTGCGGAGATTTGCGCTTCGGTGTTGCTGAACGCCACTTCCTCGTAACCGAGTGGGACGTCTTTGCGTTGGGGGAAGCCCGACCAGTCGTCAGGCATCAAAATGCGCTCCAACGCCGGGTGCCCATCAAAAATAATCCCAAACATGTCGTAGGCTTCGCGCTCTTGGTAGTTGGCGGTTTGCCACAACCCGGTCAAGGTTGGCACATGGATGTCTTTTTCGGTGATGCCTACTTTGAGACAGACACGATGACGATTGGCATGTGATAACAGGTGATAGACCACTTCGAAGCGTGGTTGGCGGCCGAGATAATCGACGCCACACAAGTTTTCGAGGAAGTTGTAGGCGAGGGCACTGTCATCACGCAAAAACTGCGCCACGGCGACAATCTGCTCTCGCGGTACGTTGATGGTGGCTTCGCCACTGAGCATACTACTCACCGGGCCGATTTTGTCGCCAAACTCGGCTTGGAGTCGTTCGATAACCGTTGCATTATCCATTGTTACAAACCTCGTTTACACATGAATCGGCGCGCGCTCACGGAGCGAGCCGTCTAGCTTCATGCGTTCGACTTTGCTGTGCAACTGCATGATGCCATCGATCAGAGCCTCGGGGCGGGGAGGGCAACCGGCGACATAGACGTCAACGGGGATGATTTCGTCGACCCCTTGCACGATGGCGTAGTTGTTAAACACGCCACCACATGAGGCGCAGTCACCCATGGCGATGACCCACTTGGGGTTAGACATTTGATCGTAGAGGCGGCGAATCACTGGGGCCATTTTGCGCGACACGCGACCAGCCACAATGATCAGGTCGGCTTGGCGCGGCGAGGCCCGGTTGATTTCCATCCCGAACCGTGACAAGTCGTAGTTGGAGCCTTGGGCGCCCATCATTTCGATGGCACAACAAGCCAAACCAAACAAGAGTGGCCACATGGCGTTGGTACGACCCCAGTTCACCACCGTCTCGAGTGAGGTGGTGACGACGCCCATATCGCCGGCTTTGGTTTCTATTCCCATGTGAGCGCTCCCTTTTTCCAGATATAGAAGAGACCGACGAGCAACACCAATACGAAGCTCCCCATTTCGTACAACCCGGGTACGCCTAATTGGCGATAGACCAAGGCATAGGGGAAGAAGAAGATAACTTCGATGTCGAACAAAATGAAAATCATCGCCACCAAATTAAATTTGATGGGGAAGCGATGATTCGCTTCGCCGATGGGTTCCATCCCCGATTCATACGGAGCCAGTTTGCGTACGGTCGGCTTAGCCGGCCCCAAAAAACGCGATAGGGTGATGACAAACACGGCGATGAATAGGGCAATACCTAACATCGCTAGAATCGGTACGTATGCAGCGAGCATGGTCACGTCCTCGATAAAAAAGACAATCGTCGACAGTAGGCAGTTTTTCCTCGCCGTCATTATACGCTTTGTAGCGTTTGTGTCAAACGCACAATCAGCCAAATCATCCTAATTTGATACGTCGATGGCTGATAATTACCGAAATCCTTACCAATTTGCGATTTTGCCTGTGACGCTACACGAAAATAGATGAGGAGTGTGCTTGGGTTCCGTAACATGCGCCATCAATAACTCGTGGTATAATGGCGCACATTCGATATCCTCCTATTGGCGTGTTGGTACCCATTGGTACGCGTCATCCCCTGAAGAATACGAGGCAAGACCAGATGAGCGACATTACCCAGTTCCGTGCCAAAAACGGCGAAGCGATTACCATCCAAAACGGCAAATTACACGTTCCTAACAATCCTGTGGTGCCCTATGTCGAAGGCGACGGTACCGGCCCCGATATTTGGCGTGCCAGCGTGCGGATTTTTGATGCAGCCATCGCCAAAGCCTACAACGGCCAACGCAAAATCGAATGGCTCGAAGTGCTCGCCGGCGAAAAAGCCTTCACCACCACCGGTAATTGGTTGCCCGATGCCACCGTCGAAGCCTTCAACCACTATCTCGTCGGCATCAAAGGCCCCTTGACCACCCCCATCGGCAAAGGGATGCGGAGCCTCAACGTGGCTTTGCGCCAACTACTTGACTTGTACGTCTGCTTGCGCCCCGTGCGCTGGTTTACCGGCGTCCCTTCCCCCGTGCGCCACCCCGAAAAAGTCGACATGGTCATCTTCCGTGAAAACACCGAAGATATCTATGCCGGTATCGAATATGTCCCCGGCTCACCCGAAGCAGCCAAATTGCTCGAATTCTTGCAAGCCAACTTCCCCAAAGACTTCGCCAAAATCCGCTTTGGCACGTCAGAAAAAACCGCTGAATACAACAGCCGCATCGGCAACGATAATGCCGTTGTCGAAGTCGGTTTGGGCATCAAGCCCGTCAGCAAAACTGGCTCACAGCGCTTGATTTTTGCGGCCATCGAATACGCCATTGCCCACAAACGCCGCAACGTGACGTTGGTGCACAAGGGCAACATCATGAAGTACACCGAAGGCGCCTTCCTGGATTGGGGCTACGAGCTGGCCGAACAAGTCTTTGGCGACAAAGTCTACACTTGGGCTCAATGGGAACGCACCAAAGCCGCCAAAGGTGAAGCCGAAGCCAATGCCGAACAAAAAGCCGCCTTGGCTAGTGGTCGGATTTTGGTCAAAGATGCCATCGCCGATATCGCCTTGCAACAAGTATTGACCCGCCCCGATGACTTCGATGTCATTGCCACCCTCAACCTCAACGGCGACTACCTCAGTGATGCCTTGGCCGCCCAAGTGGGTGGCATCGGTATCGCCCCCGGTGGCAACATCAACTACGTCAGCGGACATGCGATTTTTGAGGCCACCCATGGTACCGCCCCCAAATACGCCAACCTCGACAAAGTCAACCCCTGTAGCGTGGTGCTGAGTGGCGACATGATGCTCCGCCACATGGGTTGGGGCGAAGCCGCCGACATGATTGTCGACGCCATCGAACGCACCATCGGCGACAAAGTCGTGACCTACGACTTCGCCCGCTTGATGGACGGCGCCAGCGAAGTCAAAACCTCGGAATTCGCCGATGCCGTAATTGCCAACATGCGCTAATTTCCACTACTAAAACAGCCCCGCACGCGTACAACCGTGTGTGGGGCTGTTGGCGTTTATTCGCCGTTGACTTGCATCTCGAGTACTTGGCGCACCAACTCAACCACGTAGGTCATATCGGCACTGGCTGATACAATGATCTGTGATTCTTGTTGGTCACTACTCGGCCGAATCTGTTGCAACGGGTCATAGAGTGCATCATGGGGGGCGTGGAGCGTGATTTTCAATGTCGTACTCAGCGCTATCACATCCACCACCGTTTTTTCGGCTTTGTAGACCACATACAATTTGCGAAACTCTTCGCTGATACACGGGTCCAAGGCCAGCACCGCTTTGCGAAAGGCATCAAACACGGGGTAGAGCGTGGCGGTCAACAACCCTGGGTGGTCGTTGATGCTATAGGCAGTGCTAGGGCGTTGGGTACGGTACTGATCGACCACCGCCTGTGCCAGCGCCGGTGCCTGCCACACCGTCAGCGCCCGGGCTGCCAGTCTGGCGGCCCGCTGCATGATGCTGATTTCGTTCCATGTGTCCAGCTGGGCAAAGTCGGCATTGAGATGGAGCGGACTATAGCGCAACCCTTTTTCGGGAGCACTAGGCATATCACGCTTGTCGCCAAACGACCGGTCGCGGAATTCACTGTTGTAGCGCGTCAACGTCAAGTTACCTAGGGTATGTACAACCCGTTGCTGTACATGTTGCCAATCGCTCCCCAGTGCCTCACGCCAGGCCGCCGATAATTGTGGGTTTTGCGGCAGCACATGCTCAATCGTATATTCTGCCAGTGAGATGCGTTCTTTGCGGCGGTGGTTTTCGAGTCGGCGCAACAAGTAATTGCGATGCCGAAAGTTATACAGGTCGCGGTGCTGCAATTCGTGCCCAAATTCGTCGTCCGACGGGAAGCGTCGGTACGACGGGAGCATCACCAACAACGCCTGCAGACTTTCGCTGTAGCGCGCTGTATCGATGCGCTGGGCGAGGGTGATGAACGTATTGCTCAGCGAATTGCCGGGGATGCCACACACACTGCGCCGGAATATATAGGCTTCGAGCACGCGCAGACAGGTCACGCATTCCGCCTGCCCCACCAAGCCCTGCTGATAGTCGTGGTAGAGCGTCAGCAGTAACGGATACACCGCCTCAACCCTGAGCTCTCGCAAGTCGGCGAATGCGTCATTGAGTTGCGGGTCGGGCTCATTGCCGAGGGCCAGCGCCCAATAGTAGCGCGCATACGCCCGCATTTCTTGTACCAGCGCCAGCATTGGGGTATGGTCGCCCGGATTACGCACAACAGTATTGCGTACATAGGCTTTGAAGGCCTCATAGATGGCATTACTCGCCGGCCATTCCCCCGTTTTGACCGTCAGATAATAGCGCATAAAGGCATCGAAGTGACTGCTATAGGCCGCTTGGCCAAAATCAATTTCGATGGGGCGCCAATAATCGTGATACACCTGGGTCTGTAATTGTGGTTCTAGCCCCATCAACACAAAATTACGGATTAAATCAGCCTGACTCAGTTCTTTGCCCGTGGCATTCATGCTTTCAAAAATCAATTGGGGATTGTCTTGGTCACGGGTCAAGGCAATATCGACAATCACTAATTTGGTCAAGCCCCGACAAATCACCGCCAGATCCGTTTTGTTGTCTGCCAACCACTGCGCAAACAAGGCGTAGTTGGCATGAATCTGTACCGATGGCTGTGGTGGTGACGGGCGGCGCGTCACAATCGCAATCAACGAATCGCGATCGGTCTGCGACAGCAACAACTTGGGGTGGCGCTCCCCTTCTTCTTCGGGATTGACCAAATAGTAGTTGCGGATGCGCCGCTTGCTAAAGCCCGTATGCGGCTCACTCGTGCCGATGATTTCGGCAATGGCGGCCAACAACAACGAAATCGTGGCTAGGCGCTGTTGGCCATCAATAATCAACAACGGCGATTGATGGATGACCGTCCCCAATCCCGCCGATATATAGACAATCGAGCCAATGAAATGCACGGGGATGTGGTCGCTACTGCCACAGCGCACGATATCGTCCCACAATTGCCGGCATTCACGTTCGCCCCAGCCATAGGTGCGCTGGTAAATGGGGATCATGAGTTGGGGGGCTTTTTTGAGGAAGTCAAGTAGCTTGGCTTCGGTGGCTTTCATTACGTCGCCCTTTTATTGCCGTAGTGCGATTACGCGTGGTGGGGATAGCGCTATGGTATAATCTGCATGCGCCACATAAATCGTACCCGTATTGTACTATTTGTCGTGTGCCTCGTGTGGTTGACCCCAAAACGAAACGCAGGTGGATTAGTGACCCATTCCCACGACCACAATCATGATGATCACGCCCATTCCCACGAAGCCGGGATTTGGGGCAAAATCAGCCACCTCTTTCACTTCCATGGCTATCACGATCAATCCCAAGCCGCCAATGACCCCGCCATGGCTACCACTCAAGGCATCCGCACCGTATGGTTGGCACTATTCGGTCTCGTCCTCACCACCGGCGTGCAAGCAATCGTGGTGGCTATCAGCCACAGTACCGCCTTGCTGGCCGACATGGTCCACAATTTGGGCGATACCGTCAACTCAATCCCGCTACTCATCGCCTTTTATCTGGCGCGCCGCGTCGCCACCACCCGCTATACCTACGGCTATGGCAAAGCCGAAGACATCGCCGGGATTTTTGTGGTGGCGTCATTGGTGTTTAGTGCCGGCTATACCTTGTACGAAGCCATTAGCCGCTTCCTCCACCCCGAGCCGTTTTCCAACCTCGGTTGGGTAGCCGTGGCCGCAGTAGTGGGGTTTGTGGGCAACGAAACCATCGCCTTGATGCAAATCCGCGTAGGCCGCCAGATTGGCTCTGCCACCATGGTCGCTGACGGCTTGCATACCCGCACCGATGGCTTCGCGTCACTCGCCGTGTTAGTCGCTGTGGGCGGTGCCTGGCTAGGCTACCCGATTGTCGACCCGCTTATCGGGCTGGTCATCGGCATCACCATCGCCGTCATCGCCGTCGACGCCTGCAAAATGATTTGGTATCGCTTGATGGATGCCGTCGACCCCAGCCTCGTCGCCCACATCCACACCCTCGTCGCCGCCGTTGCCCAGGTCCAACAAGTGAGTACAGTGCGAGTGCGTTGGCATGGCCACAAATTACTCTGCGAACTCGAAGTCACCATCCCGCCAACCCTCACCATTGCCCAAGGTGATGCAATCCGCACCGCCATAACCGCCACCGTCCAGCAACACCACCCCCAAATGGCGTCAATAGCGATCGTACTTATCTCCAGTATGGCGTAATGCTTCTTTTTTTGTGAAAACACTCCCGGCGCAGTCGTGAATAAGCCGCTAGACATTCGCTGTGGTGCGCTGGGCTCTCAAAAACCACCCTGTAGCGGGTTACAACTCGCTACAGGGTGGTTTGGTTTGGCGTTTAACGTATGCTGGCAACCACGGCCTCGAATTGTGCCACTTCATCGGCGACTACGGCTAGGCTCCCTTCCCAAAACGCTCGTTGCGTGATGTCGATGCCCATCGTTTTGGCCAATGTCGCCGCATCTGCTCGCCCGGTGCCACTCAGCAACGCATCGTAGCGCGCCGTGAAGCTATCGGGGTCGTTGCGATACAGCGCATACAACCCGGTGCCAAACAATTGCCCAAACATGTAGGGGTAATTATAAAACGAGCGTCCGGTGCTGTAATAATGCCCTTTGACTGCCCACATATAGGGGTGGAGCGTCGCTGCTTGGAGTCCATCGCCGTAGGTCTCTTTTTGGGCTTGGGTCATCAGCCCACACAGCTCATCTGGCGACAATTCGCGCTGTTGGCGTTGATCAAACAGGCGGGTTTCAAACAAATAGCGACTCGTAATGTCCACCACGATTTGGCACGAGCGTTGCAACGACGATTCGAGAATCTCCAGCTTGCCCGTGGTATCGGCATGGGTCAGCGCCGCCGCTTGGGTCAGTGTTTCACAAAAAATACTGGCCGTTTCGGCTAGCGCCATCGGGGTATCGCGGTTGAGTGGCGTTTGGCTCGCGAGGTTGAGGTTGTGGTAGGCATGCCCCAATTCGTGCGCCAACGTCATGATGCTACCAATCGCCGGCTTGTAGTTCATCAGCACCCGCGATTGGTCGTGTTGCAACCCAATACAAAACGCCCCGTCGACTTTGCCCATGCGCGGCTCGGCATCAACCCAACCTTCGGCAAAGGCCCGCCGCGCAAAGTCCCCCATGCGGGGCGAATAGGCGTGGAACTGGGTGGCCACAAACTCGCAGGCCTCGGCGTATTCCCAACTTTTGCCCCCGGTCGTCACTGGCGCAAACAAGTCGTACCACGGTAATTGTGCACCAGCGCCTAGTAATTTGGCTTTGGCTTTGAGGTAGCGCCGGAACAGCGGGAAGCTGTCGTGAGCCGCCCCCATCATCGCATCGAGGGTGGCGCGATCGATGCGATTGTCCTGCAACGAAATATCCACCGGGCTAGCAAAGCCCCGCCGTTTGGCCAAGGTGTTGACCTCACCCTTGATGGCGTTAATCGCCATTGCCAGGGGCATTGATTGAGCCTGCCACGTGGCAATTTCGGCATCATGTGCTGCCCGCCGCGTTTCGCTGTCACTGTCGTACGCCAAGGCTCTGATGGCACTCATCGGCTGAGTTTTGCCATCAAACGGGACGCTGAGTTGTGACGTCAAATTACTATGCAAGCGCGCCCAGGCCCCACCACCACTCACATTGAGCTCGGCAGCCAAGGCTTCGGCTTCGGGTGACATTTGGTGCTGGGCCCGCCGGGCTGCTTCTTCGAGCATGAATTGCTGGTTGGCAATAACTGCCGATTGCGACACCAAACCTGCAATGTCGAGGCAGCCAGCCCAGGCAGTCAGGCGGGTGCTGAGCTGACTAAAGCGCACCAAGCGCTGGCGTAATTCACTCAGGCGGGCTTGAGCCACCCCATCGCGGGAATTGGTGCTGACGAAGCAGTAGATGTAGGCGTTGAGGGTACGGATTTGCTCCATCGCCGCCCCGGTAGCCGTCAAAATCGTTTCGACGACACTCGCATCTACTTGGACTTGACTATCGTGTTTTTGGATGTGGTGGCTGTCGTAGTGGGCGGTGAGGGTGGTCAAGGTGTCGTCGAGAGCGGTGATAGCGCTGGCGAGAGCAGGGTCATCAATCCCCGTAAAGGGGGTATCCATGCGCCAATGGGGTAAGGTGCTCATGTAGGTGCTCTTTCGTTGACGGCGAGTCACATATTCAGGTAGGATAGAGGTATCATAACAAAAGAATGTATATGCCGGCGTGATAATGAAATGTGGTCGGTATATCATCGCAATATGCAAGGTGCATCCATGCCACACACAAATGCTACAGTAATTCCCCCCGTTACGCTCCACGATGGCCGGGTGGTGGCAGTCCGTTCACTCCAACCCGACGACAAGACGCGCTTGTTGCACTTTGGCCAAGCCCTCCCCCAAGATGATTGGTTGTACCTCGAAAACGACTTGCGTAGCCCCGAAATCGTGGCCCGCCTCGCCAATGCCTCGGCTGCCGAGCATTGGCGCCAAATGGTGGCCATCGAGAACGATCAAATCGCCGCCTACGCCTCCGTGCGATTATCGTCTGGTCGCACCAGCCATGTGGCCACGGTGCAACTGATTATCGGCGAAGGGTGGCGGCGAGTCGGGTTAGGTCGCGCTATGGGCGCGGTGATTTTTGAAGAAGCCAAAAAGCTCCAAGCCAGTAAAGTAGTCGTCGAAATGCTCGAAGCGCAACGCAGTGGTCAGGCTATTTTTTCTCGCCTCGGCTTCCGCATCGAAGGCACCCTCGTCAACCATGCCCGTGACCGCTTTGGCAAACACCACAACTTGGTGGTGATGGCCACCTTGGTCGATGATGCCACTCAGCGCCACTGATCCGTCAACTGCATGACGGTGAGGTAGGTTTGGCGCAGGCGTTCGAGACCCTCGGGGGTGACTTCGCGCATGTTGCGATAAATCTGTTTGTCGAGCATGTTACTACTCGTGCCCCCTTGCCACAACCGCCACGAATCGTTGTCGATGACGTCAGCCACCACCAATTGGCCGGTGCTCGTGCGCCCGAATTCAATCTTGAGGTCGACCAATGTCACGTCATGCGCCTGCCACGCATTTTCTAATACAGAAAACACTTTTTGGGCCATGGTGGTCATCGTTGTGAGGGTAGCAGCGTCAGCGATGTTGGCCAAAATTAGTTCATCGACGCTCATCAACGGGTCGTGATTGGCATCGTCTTTAAAAAAGAACTCCGTAATCAATGGGTCAAAGCGTTGCCCTTCGGCGACGTGGGGGTGGCGCTTGAGGTACGAGCCGGTGGCGATGCGGCGCGTCACCACCTCGAGGGGGATCATCGTGCAACGGCGCACCACCATGGTGTCGTCGCTGTCGCCATGGGCCACAAAGTGGCTAGCAATGTGGGCCCGCGTCAGCAATGCAAAGTTGTTGGCGGTGGTGCGTCCGCTAATCAGGCCTTTGCCGGCAATCACGTTGCGACGCGCTCCGTCACCCGCCGTTATATCGTCTTTGCTGACAATAATCGCCAAATCGGCGTCACTGGGGTGGGCATAAATTTGTTTGGTTTTGCCTTCGGCAATCAATATCCCACGTTGCATGGTTCGACCTTTGTGGCTAGACTGGCGATCAGCTCATCCCAGTGCATAAAAATCAACAGGTGCCCGGCGCCGGGCCAGATACGGACCATCGTTTGGGGCAAGATTTGTTGCAGGCGCTGTGCCGCACTATCAGGGGTGATGTAATCACTATCGCCATACCAACAGCTCACAGGGTGGGTGATTTTGGTGAAATCAACACCCCATGGTGCCCCGACGATGGCAAATTCAGTGAAATAATTCAAAAATCCTTGCCGGAAACTCTCTGTCAACATGTCACGAAACGATACACCTTCAGGTGATGCGACATAATTATTTTCGGCCGCTGTAAATGTCCCCCGCATCAACCAGATACCAAATTTGCCCGCCTTTGCGCCAATCCCAATGGTGGAATTGAGTAGCCAAACCAGCGGTTTTAACCAGAATTTAGGCAGATTGTTGCCCAATGAATGCAACCAACGATTGAATGCCGACATGTTTTGCAGGTCACGGGTTGCGGCAGGGATAACACCAGACATAACGTGGATGCGTATCACCCGTTCGGGCGCCAAACTAGCCAACGCCAAGGCATAGGGTGTGCCGGCCGAGTACGGCAACAGCACGCACTGCGCCACCCCCAGCGTATCAAGCACTGCCAAGGCATCGTGCCGCCAATGGGTGACACTACACGCTGGGTCGGGGGTCGACATGCCAAAGCCAGGCCGATCGATGATAATCAGACGCACCTTGTGCAGATCAAGGATCGCAGTATTGGGGATTTGGTTGCGCGCACCAGGGAGTCCATGACAGAGTAATACCGGGATGCCGTCCTGCGGGCCACTGTCGCTATAGGCGACAATCCGCCCATCAGGACGCTCGATCGTGGCATACGTAGTGCTCATTGCAATACGACTCCTTGCCCCGCCACCACCTCACCGACCACGCGGGCTGCGGGTACTGCCTCGCATGCGGCCGTTACAGCATCGGCGGGGACCACCACCAGCATGCCTAATCCCATATTAAACGCATGGTAGGCGCTATCTTCGCTGATGTCACCTGCCTGCACCAAGAGTTGAAAAATAGCCGGAATCTGCCAACTCCCGCGGTTGATAACCGCCCCACACCCCGCCGGCAAAATCCGTGGCAGATTGTCAATCACCCCACCACCCGTAATATGCGCCAAGGCATGAATGGTGACACTGGCAGTCGTGAGCGCCGTGTATTCGGGGATGTAGCATCGGTGCGGTACGAGCAACGCCTCACCCACACTTTGGCCATTGAGACTGTCTGGGCTGGCGTCATAGCCACCAAGGGCAGGGACGATTTTGCGTGCCAACGAATACCCGTTGGTGTGGAGTCCATCCGCTGGTAATGCCAAAATTACATCACCGACCGCCACGTTACGTGGCAATAGCGCATCACGATCGACAACGCCGACAATGGTGCCTGCCAGGTCAAAGGTATTGTCGCGGTAGACGCCGGGCATTTCGGCTGTTTCACCCCCCAGCAAGGCACATCCCACCGCTTTGCAGGCCGCGGCGAGGCTCTGTACGATGGTGGCTACTTGTTCAGCCTTGAGTTTGTCGACGGCAATATAATCCAAAAAGAAGAGTGGGCGGGCCCCTTGTACCAAAATATCGTTGATACAGTGATTGACCAAATCAGCGCCAATGGTGCGATAGTCGTTACAGGCCGCTGCAACCAATGTTTTGGTGCCGACACCGTCTGTCGAGGCGACGAGTATAGCATTGCCGAGATTACTGACCGCTTTGCTCAAATCAAAGCACCCCCCAAACGCTCCTAACCCTGCAGCTACTGCCGGGGTATAGGTTGATTGCACGGCGGTAGTCATCAAGGCGACGGCGCGATTCCCTTCGGCAATATTCACACCAGCTGCGGTATAGTCGCTCATGCACTACTCCTGTATCATTTGTCGATAAATTAAAAATGAATCCTACGGCGCCAGAGTGCGATACTTTGTAATAAGCCAATCGCTGCAAACGACGTAACCGTAAAGCTGCCACCATACGATACAAACGGCAACGGAATACCGGTGATGGGCATGATGCTCATATTCATGCCCGCATTGACCAACACGTGACACAAAAACATGGCAGCAATGCCAGTGGCCATCAACCGACCAAGCAAATCACGTGAGTTTGCGGCAATATCGAGTGCTTGCCAAATAAGCACGCCGAGGAGCACGAGCATCATTCCTGTCCCAACAAACCCTAATTCTTCACCGGTAATCGCAAAAATAAAGTCTGAATATTGGACGGGCAAATAATTGCCTTGACTCATCACCCCTTGGGTCCAGCCTTGACCATTAAAGCCCCCTCCGCCAATCGCCGTCAGCGATTGGATGATGTTCCAGGCGCCTGATTTGAGTTCGGGGTCGTATTTGATTGGGTCAAGAAAGATAAGCAGACGGGTGCGTTGGTACGGCGCCAAAATATACGTCCAGCCAAAATAAAATACGGGGGCTGCAACGCCGATGAGTGCCCCAAATTGGGTAAAGGTCATACCAGCCACCCACGTCATCATTATCCAGACCATCCCGAACACCAACGCCGTCCCAAAGTCGGGCTGAATAAAGACCAAAAATAACGGAATGCTCAACAATAATACGCTACCAATAAATGGGCGCCATTGGCCATTAAAGCGCTCTTGGCTGGCCCAAAATCCCGCAAGTACCATGATCATGACGAGTTTAATCGGTTCTGATGGTTGCACCGTGCGCAAGCCAAAGTCAAGCCAACTTTGGGCACCACCGAGCACATTACCATAGACGAGCACGGTGGCCAACAACACCACGCTCGCGATATACAACGGGAAAGTCCAACTTTGAAAGGTGTGATAGTCCAAAAAGGTAATTCCCACCATCACGGCGATACCAATCAGCAGATTGACCAAATGGCGACTAAAGTAGCCCACCGTCATCGGGTCATGCAGGGTTGCACTATAGACCATCGACAAACTAAATACCGTGAGCCCAATCAAGGCTCCCAGTAAAATGAAATTATAATCACGCCACGAATTATTCATGCCTCAATCCTCGGGACAATCTGACCATCTCTG
>DBCF01000102.1:0-1686 GCA_002292925.1 Roseiflexaceae bacterium UBA965
TCGCCCGGGGCAACGCCCCGGGTATTCGATAAGGGGGCGCGCTGAGCTCGCCCGGGGCAACGCCCTGGGTATTCGATAAGGGCTATTTATTCTGGTAATTTGATGATTTCATCATTTACCACCACCAAGCCATCGCGCCCGAGGCCAGCGATGATGGTGGTGAGTTTGGTGGTGTCGAGGGTCAAGCCGAGGCTGGTTAAGTGGGCATGTAGTTGTGCGACAGGCTGGGGGGATTCGCGTAGGGCATCGATGATGCGGCCGCGGATTTGGCGGTTCGATCCGGCAAAAGGGGCATCTTTGCGTTCGGCCACGCGCCGCGGTTTGGCGGGGGGCAATGGCAGCAAAGCATCATCGGCAGCGAGGCGAGCTGCATAGTCACGGCAATCACCGCGGAGCGGGCAGCGGGGGCATTTGGGAGCGGTGGCGGTGCAGATGATGGCACCAAGCTCCATGATGGCTTGATTCCAGACCCAGCCTTGCCCTGCCGGTACCTGCTTGGCCGCAAGGTCGCGTAGAGATTGCTCGCTGGGGATGGTAACCTGCGGGTCGCTCCAGAGCCGTAGCACTACGCGGCGGATGTTGGTGTCGAGGAAGGCCACGTCTTGTTCGTAGGCAAAGCAGGCAATTGCCCCCGACGTGTAATCGCCAATCCCCGGTAATTGCTTGAGAGTGGCGACGTCGTGCGGGAATACGCCGGCGTAGTGACTGACCACGGCCTGGGCGGTGCGTTGCAAATACAACGCTCGCCGGTTGTAGCCCAGCCCCTGCCAGGCCGTGATGACAGCACTAGTAGGGGCTGCGGCGAGGGCCTGTACATCGGGGAATTGCGCCAAAAATGCATGGTATTTGGGGACGACCCGCTCCACTTGGGTTTGTTGGAGCATCAATTCTGCCACCAACACCCGGTAGGGGTCGCGGGTATGCCGCCACGGCAAATCGCGGCCATTGGCGGTGAACCACGCAATCAAGGCATTGGCGATCATGCGATTACAAAGCCATTGGTAGGAGCATCAATGCCACTGGCTAAGGCGGTGTCGTACTGGGCTGGCAAGGCGTTGTCGGCGGCAAGCACGGGCAAAAGTGCGGCGATGGCCACTTCGATCATGCCGTCATCGGGTTCACGGGTGGTCAAGCGTTGCAATGCCAACGACGGCGCAATCAGCCAGCGCACCCAGGTGCGGTAGTAGTTGGCGGCGGTGAGGCGTAACAGCTCAAATGCGATGCCGGCGATTACCGGCACAAGTACAATCCGTGAGATGATTTTGATGATGAGTGGTTGATCGGCAAAAATAGCAAAAATGGGGATGCTGAGGATGAGTACCACCAGCAAAAAACTAGTGCCACAACGGGGGTGAATCAGTGTTTGGGTGCGTACATGGGCGAGGTCGAGGGGCTGGCCGGCCTCATACGCGTTGATGGCTTTGTGTTCGGCACCGTGGTAGCCATAGACCCGCTGGATGTCGGGGATGCGGCCGATGAGCAGTAAGTACCCGATAAAAATCACCAACTGGAAGATGTTTTCGATGACCACCACCATGAAATTGCCTATCCCCAGGTAGCTTAACCCATTGGCCAACAACAGTGGCAATGCAAAAAACAACCCGAAGGCAAACAGCAACGATACCACCACGCCGCCGGCAGATTCGCCTTGGCTGGGGCGTTCCTCGGCAGGCAAGCCGGCAGCGG
>DBCF01000102.1:1717-4899 GCA_002292925.1 Roseiflexaceae bacterium UBA965
AAGCCGGCAGCGGCGGCCACATTGAGAGCCCGAATGCCCAGATTGAGGCTGTCCCACAGCAAAAGCACACCCCGCAAGAACGGGATGGCTTCGATGGTGCGCCGGCGGGTAGGGTTGAGCGCTTCGTGGTAGCTGGTGATGCTGCCGTCGGGCAAGCGTACCGCCACGGTGGCACGGGTTAGTCCGCGCATCATGACGCCGTCAATCACGGCTTGGCCGCCATAGTTCATTTTAGACATCGTTACTATCCTTGTGTGGTGTGGCTTTGGGTTTGCTGCTGCCGGTTACGCGTTGCCCCAATACATTGGCGGCGGCTTTGAGCCCCGCTACGATGCTACTGACCTGAATGGCTGGTTTGACGATTTGTTCCGAAATAATCGTGACTGTCGATGATACCGAGGCGCTGGTTTTTTTGACATCATCGGTGACACTCGCGGTTTTGGCCAGTAATTCGTCGACCTTGGTGCTGATTTCGCTCAGTTTGGGGATGAGGGTGGTGCGGGCGGTGGTGTCAATGGCCTTGACGGCATACAAAATCGCCACGGCCACCAGCGCTAATGCAATGGCCCCGATGAGTTGGAAGAGTGCTAGCAAAATAATCGACAAATCACGGACTGCTTCGCGGAAGCCCGGGTAGATGATTGAGAGGACTATGAATACGATACTCAAGACAACAAAAACAATGCCGCCGATGATTAACCAGCGCGTCATGCCACCGGATTCGGTTTGGGGTTCAGAAAAATCGTGCATGCGAGCCTCCGATGGTAGCAAATGACTATTTGGTGAAACGGAATGCCCCCACGATGCCGACCCACGCCACCAGGGATGTTTCGACGAGGTGCACTCCGGCAGGGGCGGGTAAAGTCTGGCTAAAACTGAGTCCGATGGCGTGCGTGACGACCACACAAATCAGGCTAACCAACCAAAACACCGGCAGTTGGATGATGTTTCTGCCGGCGACCATGTGTGCGAACGCAGCATGGAACGTGGCAATCATGACCAGTAATAATGGTACAGGTGACATAATCAGGCGAGAATCCGCCCACCTCCAATGACTTCGTCGTCGTGATACATGACCGCCGATTGCCCGGGTGAAATCCCGTCTTGGGGGGCATCAAATTCAATCGTCACACTACGCTCGCCAGTGACGGTGGCCATCGCTGGGGCGGCATCGGCGTGCGAACGACTTTGCACCAGACAGCGGAATTGACCGTCGGGGGGCGTACCACCTACGTACGTGGTTTGGTCGATATGGATTGTCTGTTTGCGCAGATCTTGGGCTGGACCCACCACAATCGTGTTAGTGGTGGCATCGATACTGGTGACAAACAATGGTGATCCAACGGCGATGCCCAAGCCTTTGCGTTGCCCGACGGTATAGAGTGGGATGCCTTGATGGGCACCCAGTTTTTTGCCAGTGTTATCAACGATGTCACCGGCTTGGAAGGCATCGGGGCGTTGGGTTTTGACGAATGAGCGATAATCGCGGTCAGGCACAAAGCAGATATCTTGGCTTTCGGGGCGCTCAGCGGTGGCCAAATCAAGCTCGGCGGCGATGGCTCGTACTTCGGGTTTGGGCATGCCGCCGACGGGGAAGAGCAAGCGAGAAAGCTCCTTTTGACCGAGCATGTGCAACATGTACGATTGGTCTTTGCGCATATCGACCCCACGTGACAAGTGCCATTGACCATCGCGGTAATCGTTACGGACATAATGACCGGTTGCCAGCATATCAAAGCCCAATAACTGCGAACGTTCGAGTAGGACGCGGAACTTGACATCGCGGTTGCAGGCCAAACAGGGGTTGGGCGTCATCCCTTGGCTATATTCGTCGGCGAAATAGTTGATGACATGTTTTTTGAAGTCTTTTTGGTAGTTAAACACATAGTAGGGGATGCCCAGTTGGGCACAGACCCGCCGAGCCCCTGATACCATTTCCATTGAGCAACAGCGACTTTCGACCATTTTGTCGCTGTCACCTTCCCACAGATGCATAGTAACCCCGGTCACATCGTGGCCTGCGCGGTGAAGCAGGGCTGCCACAACGGAACTATCGACACCGCCACTCATGGCGACCATTACTCGAGCCATTTTCGTACCCTCTAAAAAGAAACACTTGCCTGTATTATACAATACCTGCGCCAAAAATCTTTGTTGCCAATGCGCACCGATTGAGTGTTCTCGTCGCACATTCACGTCGCGCAGGTTCGTTTTTTTATATCATCAATATTACACCGGCAAATAGGGGGCAATCACGGTGGTAAAGGTGCGGGTAGCGCCGGCCTGTTGCAGGGCAGCGGCTACGTGAGCACTATGGGTGGCATCGGTGACTGCAAACATGACGCCACCTACCCCGGCGCCCGACAATTTGGCACCGTAGGCGCCGGCAGTGATGGCGGCCGCGACGAGCTGGTCGAGCAGGGGTGTCGAAACGCCGATGGCCTGGAGTAGGCTGTGGTTTTGGGTGCAAAGTGCGCCTAATAAGGACGTATCACCACTGGCGAGGGCCTGTTGCGCCGCGATGGTGACGGCTGCGATGGCATCAAACAAGGCGTCATAGTGGGCTGTATTATTGTCACGCCGTTGCCTGACCCCAGCGACGGCCAAGTGGGTAGGGCTACGTTCGCCACTATCACCCACCACGATGGTGATAGGCTGGGCAATCGTCAATGGGTCGATGCGGGCGGGCTGGGGCGTACCGTCGGCTTGGGGGGGGCGCCGACAAAACGCAATCGGTTGGTCGTAGGCGATGACGGTGTTGTCGATGCCACTGGGGGTGCCATGCAGGCGTTGCTCGCTCCGGTAGACTAGTGCGCCTACTTCGTCGCTATCGATTTCACGCTGCAAAAATTGGGCCATGGCGCGTACCAGCGCAGTCGCCACTGCCGCACCGCTCCCCATGCCACTAGCAATGGGGATGTCGGAGCTGATGGTGATGGCGATATCGGGGATGGGGAAGTGCCATTTGGTCAGCAAATCGCTGACTAAATCAAGCAAAGGATCGCTGTCGATGCCCAATTGGCCACTGCGGGCCAAGTCGGGGCTGTGGATGATACAGCCCTGCCCGTGAGGGGCCGCCACAATCTGCACCTGGGCGCGGATGTCGGGCACCGGCACGGCAATGGCGGGCCGACGATAGACGACGGCATGCTCACCGGCAATGATTAATTTGGCAACAGCAT
>DBCF01000117.1:0-6469 GCA_002292925.1 Roseiflexaceae bacterium UBA965
GTTCGCCATGATGCGCTTGCAGGCCTTCCCCCTCTGGCGCAGTGTGGGGCTCACCCAGTTACAATACCGCGTCACCGCCGTACAACCAGTTGTCACCCCTACAGGTGCGCACTGCATCGAAGTGCGGAGCTGTGCCACGGGCCGCGAGCGTTGGGACGACGTCCAAACCACCCATACCTATACTTTGACCGACACCGGCAGTCTGCGCATCAGCACTCACGTCGTGCTCGCCCCTGATTTGGTCGATTTACCCCGCATCGGGCTTACCCTGCAACTCGACCCCGCCTTCGAAGCGCTGAGTTGGTATGGTCGTGGTCCTCACGAAAACTACAGCGACCGCAATGCCAGTAGCCTGGTAGGCACCTATCACAGCACCGTCAGTGACCAATACACCCCCTACATCATGCCCCAAGAAAACGGCCACAAAGGCGACGTGCGCTGGCTCAGTTTGACTGACAACGCCGGCCAGACACTCATAATTCGGGGCGATGCCTTGTTTGGATTTAATGCGCTCCATTACCGCGATGCTGATTTGGAAGTAGCCCAATTTACCCCCGAGCTCCATGCCCGCCCCGAAATCATCCTCAATCTCGATCACGGCATGCGGGGATTGGGCACCGGGTTGATGGTCGACACCCTGCCCGCCTACCAGCTCCACGACCACGAGTATTACTTTACGTTTGAGTTTTGTTGGGAAAAATAATTCACCCGCTCATACGTCTTTGTAGATGTACCAAGTCTGATTCACGCCGTTGCACTGCACGACAATGTTGGTTGTGGGCGCAACGGCTACAAATGAATAGCCGTACGTAGAATGAATCGCAAAGGAGTCACCGCATGCAATATCGTGCGTTTAGTCCAGAATGGGTTGATGCCTGTGCAAATCAACTACGCGAGAGCAGCACCTATCGACAAGCGGGCCAACATTGGCATTGGCCACTGCTCCTCGTACTCGTGACACCTGATGCACCCGATCAGATGATTTACCTCGATTTGCAATCCGGGCAATGTAATGAAGCGCGTATCGGCACCACCACAGACTTGGCACAAGTGTCATTTGTGCTGGCAGCCTCACTCGCAACGTGGCAACGGGTACTGACGAGTCAAGTTGACCCGATCGTGGCCATCATGCAACGACAGTTACTGCTCAAAAAAGGCAGTCTCACAACCCTCGCCATGCATGCCGCCGCTGCCAAAGCATTGGTGGCGGAGGTCGCACAACTGCCAACCACCTTTACGCTGATGCCTGTCGATGCACTACCGCTGCCGCCTGTGGATGTGGTGACCACCCCTGCCAGCACATTTATCACGACCCGGGCTGGTGGGTTACAGCAACAACATCCCGCCATGCAACTCTTTCGCAAGGCCAAACGCCTCGGTATCTGGAACCCCGACGACATTGACTACCGTCAAGATATCAGCGACTGGCAGCGCCTCACTGATGACGAACAAGACGTACTGCGCCGCCTCACGAGTCTGTTTGTGGCAGGTGAAGAGAGTGTCACACTCGATTTGTTGCCTCTGATTCAGGTAATTGCCCGTGAAGGGCGCCTCGAAGAAGAGCTCTTTTTGACAACTTTTTTATGGGAAGAGGCCAAACACGTCGACTTTTTTGCGAACGGGGTCATCGCCACCGTCATACAACACACGGGCGACCTCAGCCACTACCATACCCCCGCTTATCAGCGCCTGTTTGGCGATGAATTACCACGCGCCATGCACGCCTTAACCAGCGACAGTAGCATCCACGCTCAGGCGCGGGCATCTGCGACGTACAACATGATTGTCGAGGGTGTACTCGCCGAAACAGGCTACGAAGCCTATTTTGCCGCACTCGCACGCAACAATCTGATGCCGGGCATCCAACACGGCATCACCATGCTCAAGCGCGACGAATCGCGCCATATCGCCTACGGTATCTTTTTGTTGAGTCGCCTCATCGCCCAAGACTCACGGGCCTGGCAGACCATCGAACAGCGCCTCAACGAGCTCTTCCCCATCGCCATGGACATCATCGCCGAAATTTTTGCCGCCTACCCAGTCATGCCCTTTGGATTATCACTCGACGAATTCGCACAAATCGCCCTCACCAACTTCAACCGCCGCCTGCAACGCCTCGAAAAAGCACGTAGGCAGACCGTCGCCCAAATCTATGCCCTTGAAGAAAGCGATTAATCGGGTACAGCCCCGCCAACCACGCTACCATGGCGGGGGTGCGGCAAGCGCACCAACCAAATTACTCCCCCCAGTGCCAACACAACCAATGCCATCAATAGCTCGAGGAGCGCGCTGTAGCCGTGCCAATAGCCAATCCATAGGCTTGCACCGAGTGGGGCCACCGTACGAAACAGCATAAATACCACGTTTTGCACGCCCCCAATGGTGGCATATGCAGCATGGCCATACGCATCAGCCAGCATCGCAGCCCGCAAAATCGTAATCGTGCCCACCCCTACCCCCACGCACACCATGTAAAGCACGGCCCCAGCGAGCAACTGACCGGCGAGCAACAATATGCTCAAGCCAATCAGTTGCATACCAAGCAGTATGCCCAACAAACGCCAGAGGGGGATGCGATCAACGAGGGGACCAACTACCACCCGTCCAGTCAATGACATCAGCCCAAACAGGGCCGCCACCCAGCCGGCAGTGGTCAACGAGTGGTCGAACGCCACCAACAAGGGCACGGCGTGGGTGGTGAGGGTCACCCCCACAAACGTACTCAGTGCAAAGATGCCCGTCATGGCCATGAAATAGCGGCCACGCACCGCCGTGGCCGCAGGCACACTCGTGTCGTGACGCATCGGTTGCGCTGGTTCATCGGGTGCTGATGACTCACCGTCTGGCAGCGCACCCACATCACCGGGGTGATGACGCACCAACAGCACATGAATGGGAATGGTAACCACAGCCAACACCGCCGCCAGTATCATGAGTGCAGTACGCCACCCCCATTGCGTATTCAACAAACTCGTCAGTGGAATAAAGACGACACTTGCAAGGGCACCCCAAAAGGTGAGTAAGGCCAGCGCCCGCCCGCGGAAGCGCCGAAACCAGACGGCCACCAGCGCAAAGGCCGGGTCATACAGCACCCCGGCACACACCACCCCCACCCCAGTCATAACCGCATAAAAATGCCATACCGCCGTGACTTGTGACCACGCCAAAACCAACAGGACGGCGAATAGCGAACAAGTACTCATCAGCCAGCGCGCACCGTAGCGGTCAATGATACGCCCAAACGGAAAAGCCGCCAGCCCCATGCTCAAGAGCATCAGCGAATATGCGCCCGTCAATGTGACCGTGTCCCACTGCAAATCATCACGCATGGGCAGCATCAGCGCACTAAACGCATAGTAGAGCACTCCCCACGATACGAGTTGCGCCATCGCCACACCGGTCAACATACGCCACCCGTAATAGGAACTAGGAAGCCAGCGCGTCAGCAGTTTGTTCACAATATTTATCTCAGCAACAGCGTTGCGCTGGGGCATCACCCACCAAAGCAATATCGAATGCATTGGTGGCACGCACCGGCACACAACACGCATCGGTTAGCGCAATCGTATTTGCTAGCGCCGGCACACAACAGGCCACGTCACCCGGTCCACTACAGACTCCCGTCTCGGGCAGGGTTAGCTCAACTGTCAAGGCGGCGGGCCAATCACCAGCCAGCGCTGCCACCACCGAGCGCACCTGCTCATAGCCAGTCAACAACAAAAAGGTCGGAGCGCGCCCGTAACTTTTCATGCCCACCACAAATACCCCCACCTCGGGGTGACTAAGCTCTTGCACCCCATGTGGGGGCACCGTGCCACAACTATGGAGGTTGGGATCGATGTGCGGGGCTAAGGTACGGGGCGCTTCAATGATTTCGTCCAGTGCCATGCGTAATTCACGCATCATCTGAATGTCAGGGCGAAAGCCAGTTGTAACCACGATTTGATCAACCAGAGCAAGCTCACGCCCGTTACTCGCCAGCACTACACCTGCCGGTGTCACACTGACGTGATCGGTGCGCCAATCAGACCCAATCGTGATACGCCCTGCCACCACGGCTGCACGCACCCGTTGCCCCAAGGCACCCCGCTCAGGCAAAGCATCGTTGGCACCACCACCGTAGACGGCATCGAGCTGGTCGGCGTGCCGCCGTACCACCCAGGTAATCGTGGTGGTTGGGGAGTGTTGCTGGAGGTCGAGCAGCTCTAATATGGCTTGGAATGCCGAGTGACCACTCCCTACCACTGCCACTCGTTTACCGGCGTAGCGTGCATTATCACGGCCACTGATGTGTGGAATTCCGTAAAAACAATATGCCTGCGCTTCAATTTCACCGACGGCAGGAATACCGGCAGCCCCCAGTGGATTGGGCATGGTATAGGTGCCAGATGCATCAATGATTGCCCCAGCCAACAATATCTCGCTCCGACCATCACTATGGCGGATCTGCACCGCAAACGGTTGTGCGGTACGCCCATGCGTATCACTTTTGTGCATCCCACGGCGGGTCACTTGCACCACTTCGACCCCACAGCGTAGCGCAGTAGCAATCGCAGGCAGGGCGGCAAGTGGCATCAGGTAGTGCTCTACCATATCTGCCCCCGTAGGAAAAGTATCGGGCGGTGGTGACCGCCACCCTGTGGCGACAAGCAATCGGGCTGCCGCCGGATCAATGCAGTACTGCCACGGCGAAAAAAGCGCCACGTGCCCCCACGCCAACATACTTGCCCCCACCGATTGCCCCCGTTCGAGCACGATAAACGGCAGGTTGCGCTCCACGAGGTGCGCAGCTGCAGCCAGTCCCACTGGTCCAGCACCGATAATAACGACGGGGCGATTATTGGTTATGTCAAATTTTTGGTATTGCATCACTTTGTAAATCCTTCCGTATGCCGATCACACGTCATCTATACAACGGCTATTGACATCTATTCTAGCGTATAAAATCACCACAACAAATATCTACATGTAGCGCTCCGCGCTCAGCAACAATTCCACATTTTCTGTGCCGTTATTCAAAGTCATCAGTGCAATATATTTCATTGCAGCGATGACTTTTGTATGTCAAAAATATACTACATATTGTCGTATGAAAAACATAACGAATTGTCATAGTATCGTAATTTTTTATATATTCGATTATTTTAAAAAAAACTGATGAACTAATACAAAAAAACACCTTTAACTAGTATTTTTTACCATACAATACGTGTTTTACGCAAAAAATTCTATACTGATGATTTCGCGATTGTGAAATCATCAATATAATTTCTAGTTATTAGTGGGATTAAATATGTTATTATAGTTAGGAAAATTTGTAATTTCAATACAAACAATAGACTATAGCGTAATCTAGCGACAATACACTAATGATGCCAACGTTATTCAATAAATTACTCACACCACTACTAATCTGTGTACTTCTTTGTACGACGGTATTGTTACCGGCAACCGTCGTGAAGGCGGCCAATCAAGACGGTGTGGCAATCTGGATCAACCGTGGGGGCGGCAATATCGCCAATGGGAGCGATGGGATTCGGGCATCATTTAATGCCGCCGAGCGTTTTTTTTATGGGGGCAAAACACAGTTTTGTTGTGGCGTTGATGGAGCAAACTGGGGGTGGGGGGTGGCCATTGGCAGCACCTCGATGTCGCAAGGATATGGGTCTGCAAATTCAACGTGGACCAATGTAGAAATCTTGGCGCGTAGTGGGAGCGCCACTTATGATACCGAAAACAACACTACCGGCACGGGAGATGCCTATATTTTAATTCGCTATACCAAAACAATAGGTGCCCTTACCTATATTTTTGACCGTGAAATTTCCTATGTCTACCCCAATAAGTTTTATCGTGAAAAATTCACTACCACGATTCCCACTGGCAATACTGCCGCCGTCAAGATCTACAAAGGTGGCGATGCCGCCCCTGGCCAAAGTGATAGTGCCAATGGCATGAAAATGACCTCGCCGGTGATAAGTGCGATGGAAATCGAACAAAACTCGCGTTATCTCCTTGGGATTCGCGAAGCCGGAGCTCGGCCGTTTAGTTCGGCCTTTGTCGGTGCCTACAACACCCCAAGTAGTTATTGGGGGACCGGTGGTGATGTGCCCAACACGGTCAATACCGCGACTCATGATGCCGGTATCAGTGTGCAATGGAATTTGGGGAGCACTCCTGGGGAATATATCGCCGAAAATGAAGAGTTTAGTAATCAACAGTCAACCACCATTGAAGCCGCTTTTTCCGCAGCCGTCGTTACAACCAGTGCCAATTTAAGCCTGTTAATCACCAATAGTAATAGTACGACGACATCGGGAATTGGCTATACATTCACACTTCCGTCACCCATGGTCATCGCAGCCAGTGTCACCAATGGGTGTGGCGGAAGTATTACAGCGGTAACGGGTGCTTCCACCATTACGGTATCAGGAGTAAATGTCGCGGCATTTACCAGCTGCAATCTTAC